>JABSPW010000058.1 GCA_013214285.1 Halioglobus sp.
CCCATCAGAATACGTTGACGGCCCAGCTTCGCTGCCACAAGATCGTTCTTGTATTGAATCCAGGCCTGATTCAGATCGGTGCCTTGCGGATCGGCGATAACAGGGTATTCGGTCTTGCCGTTTTCGGTAGAATTATAGTCATCTGGACCAACGTTGGAGACGTTGTCCGCCTCTAACTGCCCGGAAAAATTGTGTAAGACGGCGGTGGTCAGCGTTAGCCGCGATCGCAGTGTTCCGCCTTTCGCATCGTCATCAAACCCATCCTGATCAACTTGCTCGTAGCGGTAGCGAAAATCCACCGCTGCCGTGCCTTTCGAAACCAGCTCTGCAAAATTGGTAACGACTGTCTCCTTTGCATGCGCTCCCGGGCTACCTGCCGCAAGCGCCAGAGCAGCGACCGCCAGGCCAGTTTTTTTACGATATCCGAACATATTTTCTCCCCCCCAAAAAAAAACCCATCACCGACGCTTTCACGTCGATGATGGGCTCTATTACCCTTCTCGGATTGTTAATGTTTACCTTGCAGTTACCTGATTTTGTGATTAGCAAATGCTGTGCCAATGTCGCAGAAGCAGCAATATCAGACGCTGCACCGAGGGTGCCGTCGCATTAGTGGTAGAAAAGCCTCAATGTAGTGCAGCATTGCCCCAATATCGCCCCGCGTGTCTCCTGACACGCGGGCTATTGCAGCCGCTTTACGCCGGGTGTTGCAGGTAGGCTCGCCAGTTGCCGAGGTGGATGATCTCCTGGGCACCCCCCCAACCCGTGGGGCTCGCAGATGAAACCTGCGACGCGCAATCATTAGCAGGTAGCGGTCGCGAAAGGCCGCAGCTGCCAGCGTAACCCCAAAAGGGAGACCGTTGGATGCCATTCCGGTAGGGACAGCGACGGCAGCAGAATCGAGCAAGTTTATGAAGTTGGTATAGTAGCCGAGCTGGCTGTTACGTTCGACCGGCTGCGCCAGCATGTCTTCAATAGTAAAACAGCGGCCTGCGGTGAGGGTGGGCAGACTTTCGATGCGGTCGAGCTGTTGCAAGCAGCGCTTGTGCAATGCACTGAGGCGATATTGCGCCTCAAACAGGGCAGTCGCTTTCGCAGTGCCGCCGGGCAGGATGATAGCCCACACGACGGGGAACATTGCGGCGGGCTCGGTGGTGATGAGTGCGCGGGTGGCAATGTAGCGTTCTGCCACCCCGGACCCGCATACAGTAATCTGGCCACTTCATCAAAGGGTGTGTAGTCAATCTCGAGCAGCGTCACAGCCATTGGCAAAGATGGTCATGTAATCGAGGCTGCGACACGCGGGTAGAATCCCTGTGGCGGGCAACAGACCGATAGAGGGCTTTAACCCCACCAGGTTATTACAGCATGCCGGCATCCGACCCGAGCCTGCGGTATCGGTACCAAGACTAAACGATGCCAGTCCGAGTGCGACCGAAACAGCAGATCCGGAACTGGAGCCACCGCAGATGAGCGCATATTTTGGGCCGCGTGTCCGCAATCAGCAGCCAACCTGTCGCCTTTCCCACCATAACACCGGCCAGTCCCGGCCGCTTACCCACCCGGCCAGCGTGCATCACCGAAATTGGTCTATACTGTATAAATATCCAGTATAGACCAATGCCACACCCATACCGTGACCTACGCCGAACTCCACTGCCTCAGCTGTTACAGCTTTCTACGTGGCGCTTCCCAGCCTTCTGAGCTGGTACAACGCGCCGCAGCGCTTGGTTACGGCGCGCTGGCCATTACAGATGAGTGTTCTCTGGCCGGTGTGGTGAAAGCCCATGTAGCAGCAAAGGAAGCAGGCATGCAATTAATTATCGGCAGCGAACTGCAACTGCAAGAGGGAGTGCGCTTGCTAGCGTTGGTTCCCTGCCGCGCTGCTTACTCAGAGCTGTCTGGCCTCATCAGCATGGCCCGGCGGCGCAGCCCCAAGGGCGAGTACCGAGTAGCGCTGCGCGACGTCATCTTCCACCTCAAGCGCTGTCTGCTCATCTGGCTGCCACAGGGTGACAGTGACGCCACCCGCGCCTACGGGCTGCAATTAAGCCGGCTGTGCAAAGGTCGTGTGTGGCTGGGCGTGAGCCATCTTCTGGGCAACGACGAGCTACGCCGTTATCTCACCCTGCAACAGCTTGCCAAGAAACTGAATATACCCGTCGTGGCCTGCGGCGATGTGCGCATGCATATCGCAACCCGCAAACCCCTGCTCGACGTGTTCACCGCCCTCTACAACAATTGCAGCATCGACCAGCTGGGCCGCAGGCGCCTCACTAACAGTCAGCAACACTTGCGCTCGCTGCATACGCTCAAACGGCTCTACCCCCACACCCTGCTGGCAGAGTCATTACGCATCGCCGCGTTGTGTGATTTCAACCTCGACGAGCTGCGTTACGAGTATCCAGAAGAGGTCGTGCCGGCCGGTCACGATGCCAACAGTTACCTGCGCGAGCTGGTGGCAAAGGGTACACAGCAGCGCTGGCCCCAGGGCGTGCCCGAGGCGATACAACAGCGCATCGATCAGGAGTTACAACTGATCAGTGAGCTGGAATACGAGTATTATTTCCTCACTGTATACGACATCGTGCGTTTCGCCCGTGAGCGGGATATTCTGTGTCAGGGCCGTGGCTCCGCGGCAAACTCGGTAGTGTGCTACTGCTTGTTCATCACCGAGGTGTCACCCGAGCAGATTTCTCTGTTGTTCGAACGCTTCATCTCCAAGGAGCGCAATGAACCGCCCGACATCGACGTGGATTTCGAGCACGAGCGGCGCGAAGAAGTTATCCAGTATATCTACAGGAAATACACGCGCCGACGTGCGGCGCTGGCCGCTACGGTCATCACCTACCGCGCCCGCAGCGCAGTACGCGACGCGGGCAAGGCGCTGGGGCTGGATCCGGTGTTCATCGACGACCTGGCCAAGTCAATGGCCTGGTGGGATCGCACCGGCGATCTCGCCAAGCGTTTCGAAGAGCACGGCGCGGCAAGCCGTGACGTGTCCAGTCATCGCCAACAGGCGGAACTGTTCTATTCACTGGTGCAGCAAATGTTGGGCTTTCCCCGTCACCTGTCACAGCACGTGGGGGGCTTCGTCATCACTCGCCGCCCCATCTCGCAGCTGGTGCCAATAGAAAACGCTAGTATGCAGGACCGCACAGTCCTGCAATGGGACAAAGAGGATATCGAGGCGCTGGGCCTGCTAAAGGTCGACATTCTCGCCCTCGGCATGCTATCCGCCATACGCAAAAGCCTGCAGATGGTGTACCGCTACTGCCCCACTATCAAAACCGTAAGCGATGTCCCGAGGGATGACGCCGCCACCTGGCGCATGCTGCAACAAGCTGACACCGTCGGCGTGTTCCAGGTCGAATCCCGGGCACAGATGTCCATGCTGCCGCGCCTGAAACCGGCGTGCTTTTATGACCTGGTGATCGAGATCGCTATCGTGCGCCCCGGTCCCATCCAGGGCGATATGGTTCACCCCTACCTGCGCCGCAAGCAGGGCAAGGAGGCCATCACTTACCCCAGCGAGGCCATCAAGGAAGTGCTGGAGCGCACGTTGGGAGTACCCATCTTTCAGGAGCAGGTGATCCGACTGGCGATGGTCGCGGCGGGCTTTTCCGGCGGTGAGGCAGACGCTCTGCGCCGAGCCATCGCCGCCTGGGGTCGGGACAGCAAACTGCTCACTTTCGAACAGAAACTCACCCGCGGCATGATCGCGCGCGGTTACGATGCCGGTTTCGCACGCCGCCTGTTCGACCAGATTAAGGGCTTCGCCGGATACGGTTTTCCGGAGTCCCACTCGGCCAGCTTCGCCCTGATTGCCTGGGTCTCCGCCTGGCTTAAGTGCCATCACCCGGCCGCGTTCCTCGCCGGTGTGCTCAACAGTCTGCCCATGGGTTTTTACAGCCCATCGCAACTCATCCAGGACGGTCGCCGCCACGGTGTTATAGTACTGCCCGTTGACGTCAACCACTCCGACTGGGATCACCGCCTGCTGCACCACCCCGGATCGCAAAAGCAGGCTCTACGCTTGGGCCTGCGTTTGGTCCGCGGCCTCAGTCGAGAAGGCGCAGAACGCGTGATGGACGCGCGACGGCGCACGCCATTTCGACAGATCAGCAACCTGCGCCGCTGGGCGCAGCTCGACAAACGCGATATGGAAGCACTAGCCGACGCAGACGCGCTGCAATCTCTGAGTGGCCACCGCCACCAAGCCCAGTGGCAAATCATGGCGCTGGAACAACCGAAGCCACTGTTGCACAACGAACAAGACTGCAATACACGTTATTTTGATGACGCGGTACAACTGCCGCGACCGGGTATCGCCGAGGACGTGTTGTCCGATTACCGCGCCACCGGCCTCACCCTGAGAGCTCACCCCATGAGCCTGCTGAGAAATCGACAACCGTTCAACCGCTGCAAACGTCATGCCGATCTTGCCGCGCTGGACAACAAACGTTTCGTGCGTATCGCCGGCCTGGTCACGTGTCGCCAACGCCCAGGCAGCGCCTCCGGTGTGTTATTCCTCACCCTGGAAGATGAAACCGGCAGTAGCAATGTTGTGGTATGGCGGCGTACTCAAAAACAGTTCCGCAAGGCGCTGATGAGCGGTCAGCTGTTACTGGTGAAGGGCACCATGGAAAAGAAGGACAACGTTATTCATGTCATTGCCGGAGCGCTCTACGATTACACCCATGCAATGGCAAGCCTGAACGTGGCGTCCCACGATTTCCACTAAGAGGCCCCATGGAGAAAGTGACTCGGTAAATATTCGTTTTATCATGTAATCTCGCTACGCTATGATGCCAGAAGCTACACCATTACCCGTGGAGCGGAGGTCGAGCTAGTGGGTAAACAAAACGGCAGACGCTGGCTGGCCGTCGGCTTACTCAGTGCCGTATCTCACGCAAGCTATGCGCAGATACCGACGCCCCCGGATAATGAAATCCTATCGAGCGCTTATACAGGCAAAGTCTACTCGCCTTATGCAAAACGCGATTTCGCCACCAACGTGTATTTCGGTGACACCCACCTGCACACTGACATGTCGCTGGACGCAGGCGCCTTCGGTAATCGCCTTGGCCTGGACGAGGCCTACACCTTTGCCAGAGGTGAACAGGTGCGCTCCACCCGCGGCGGACCGGTCCGCCTGCAGCGACCACTGGACTTCCTCGTAATCGCCGATCACTCGGACAACATGGGCTTTTTCCCGGATATGCTGGATGGGGCAGAGCACATCGTCGCCGACCCCACCGGCAAAGACTGGTACGAGCGCATCAAAGCGGGCGCAGGCAGCGCGGTGGCATTGGAAATTATCAGCACGTTCTCGCAGGATGAATTTCCTCCCACCCTCATCTACGCACCGGGATCTGCGCCTTATCAAAAGGCCTGGCAGGAAACGATCGACGCGGCGGAGAAATACAACGAGCCGGGTCGCTTCACTGCCTTCATCGGTTACGAGTGGACCTCACTAATCAAGGGCAATAACCTGCACCGGGTCGTGGTGTACCGGGATAACGGTGACAAGAGCGCTCAGATGGTGCCCTTTACCGCCGGGTCACCCAAAGGCAGCACCACACCACGCGACCTGTGGTCTTGGATGGCCCAGTATGAACGCAAAACAGGTGGCGATGTACTGGCTATTGCACACAACGGCAACCTGTCCAACGGCCTCATGTTCCCCATGGAAGTCCAGAGCGACGGCAAGCAGCTGGACGCACACTACGTGCGCGAGCGCGCGAAGTGGGAGCCGCTGTATGAGGCGACCCAGATCAAGGGCGACGGCGAGACTCACCCCTTACTCTCCCCCGATGATACATTCGCCGACTTCGAGACCTGGGATATCGGCAACCTCGATCTGTCGGCAGCCAAGACCAAACATATGTTGGCCGGGGAGTACGCGCGCGAGGCATTGAAGCAAGGTCTGGCGCTTGAAAAACGATTAGGCATCAACCCGTACAAATTCGGCATGATCGGCTCGACTGACAGCCACACTTCCCTACCCACCACTCGCGAAGAGAATTTTTTCGGCAAGCATACCGGAGCCGAACCCTCAGCACAGCGCATGAATCACCCCTTCGCGGCCACCGACGCGGGCTCGATCGCCGGCTGGCAGCAAGGTGCCGCCGGCCTGGCCGCAGTGTGGGCCAGAGATAACACACGCCAAGCGTTGTTCGATGCAATGGAACGCAAGGAAACCTATGCCACAACCGGCACGCGCATGCTGGTGCGCTTTTTCGGCGGCTGGCATTTCACCGAGGATGACCTCACTAACCGCGAGCCGGTGTTTGTCGGATACGGCAAGGGCGTGCCCATGGGTGGTGACCTGCCGGAAAAACCTTACAATGGCAAGGCGCCCACTTTCATGGTATTTGCCCTGCGCGATGCGATGGGAGCGAATCTTGATCGCATACAGATTGTGAAGGGTTGGCGCGACGGTGACCAAACCCTCGAACAGGTCTACGATGTGGCCTGGGCCGGACAGGCATCCGGTACCCGGGGACCTGGGCCAAACGGGCACGTGCCCGCTATCGGCACCACGGTGGACGTGCCCAACGCATCCTATACCAACGCCATCGGCGCGGCAGAACTGGCTGCGGTTTGGACCGACCCGGATTTCGACTCGCGCCACGACGCCTTTTACTACGCCCGCGTACTGGAAATTCCAACACCGCGCTGGTCCACCTTTGACGCCTTCCGCTTTGGCCTGCCGCACCCCGAGGGTGCACCAACCAGTATCCAGGAGCGCGCCTATACTTCGCCCATCTGGTACACACCCAGCCCGTGAGGAAACGGCACCGCCAGCGGCATAGCATACCCTGGCTGCTAGGCGGTTTACTGGCAATGACCGGCGTAAACGCTGCGAAACAGGAGGTGCAAACGGTACCCATGGAACGACGCGCCATGTTGACCGCCGTACAAAATGCCGTCGCGGAATCCTATCCGTATACGGGCATCGCTCAGCTCAATGATGGCGTCATGCAGGCACTGGCCGCAGTGCCCCGCGACGCATTTGTTCCCGAACGCCATCGCCAGCGGGCCTACCAGAATACACCCTTGCCGATTGCGGCGGGTCAAACCATTTCACAGCCGCTAATCGTTGGACTGATGACGCAACTGCTGGATCCGGAGCCCGACGACATCATGCTGGAAGTGGGTACTGGCTCAGGCTATCAGGCTGCGGTTTTGTCTCTGTTGGTTAAGCATGTCTACTCTGTGGAAATTATTCCCGCGCTCGCCGCGAGCGCGGACGAGCGACTGCAACGACTCAACTACGACAACATCACCGTGCGCGCAGGGGACGGCTACCTGGGCTGGCCCCAGAGAGGTCCTTTTGACGGCATCATCGTGACAGCCGCTGCACCCAAGATCCCACCGCCCTTGCTGCGGCAACTCAAACCCGGCGGCAGACTGGTCATTCCTGTAGGCGCGGTGCACACTCACCAGAAATTGCTGCTGGTCGAGGTGGATGCGCAGGGCGACATCCGTAAGACGTCCAAACTACCGGTGCGCTTCGTGCCCCTGACCCGGACCGAATCGGCATCAGAGTAGGACAAGCAACTCTCAGTTCGCCGCTCTGCCTTTATGCGCCGCAATTCGCAAACGCAGCGCGTTGAGTTTGATGAAGCCCTCTGCGTCTTTCTGATCGTATGCGCCAGCATCGTCTTCAAAGGTAGCGATAGACGCGTCAAACAGACTGTCGTCCGACTGTCTGCCCGCGACAATCACATTACCTTTGTACAACTTGAGGCGTACCTTGCCACTGACCGTCGCCTGCGATTCATCGATGGCAGCCTGCAACATTCTGCGCTCGGGCGACCACCAGTAGCCGTTGTAAATGAGTTTGGCGTAGCGCGGCATCAACTCATCTTTCAGGTGCGTCACTTCACGATCCAGAGTCAGCGACTCCATAGCACGATGCGCCTTTAGCAGGATGCTTCCGCCGGGGGTTTCATAACAGCCACGCGACTTCATACCGACGTAGCGGTTCTCCACGATGTCATCGCGACCAATACCATTGGCGCCACCCATTCGGTTGAGCGTTTCCAAAACGGTAGCAGGGCTCATCGCCACACCATCAATCGCCACGACATCGCCGCGCACAAAGTCCAGCTCGATGAAGGTGGGCTGGTCTGGCGCCGTCTCCGGGCTGACGCTCCAGCGCCACATATCTTCCTCGGGCTCTGACCAGGGGTCCTCCAACACGTCACCCTCATAAGAGATGTGCAACAGGTTGGCGTCCATCGAGTAAGGTGACTTTTTTTTGGCCCTCGCAAAGTCGACGGGGATGTTGCGATCCTTGCAATAGGCCATCAGAGACTCCCGTGAACCGAGGTGCCACTCGCGCCAGGGTGCAATCACCTTGATACCGGGTTTAAGCGCGTAAGCCCCCAGCTCAAAACGCACCTGATCATTGCCCTTGCCCGTCGCCCCATGGGCGATGGCATCTGCGCCGGTCTCATTGGCAATCTCGATCAGGCGTTTGGCAATCAGCGGCCGGGCAATGGACGTCCCCAACAGGTACTCACCCTCGTAGACGGTGTTGGCACGGAACATGGGAAAGACAAAATCGCGCACAAATTCCTCGCGCAGATCGTCGATATAAATTTCCGTCACACCCATGGCCTGGGCCTTGATCCGGGCGGGCTCGACCTCCTCACCCTGACCAATATCGGCGGTAAACGTAACCACCTCACAGCGATAGGTGTCCTGCAACCAGCGCACGATAACCGAGGTGTCCAGACCACCCGAATAGGCCAGTACGACTTTGTTCACATCTGAAGACACTGCGCCCTCCAGGGAGGTCTATCAAACGGCCGCACAGTTTACTCCCGCGGGCAGTGAATTCCTAGCACCACAGCGCACTGCCATCGCGGCGGCGACGGTCTGCTCAATGTCACCATACGCGCGGATGGTCAAAGCCATCGCGGAGGCACAGATGTGTTAGGATTCGCACACAGCCACTTTGGCCACAAGGCTACCCGTGACCGAATTCACAATGACCCGCCCCGATGACTGGCACGTGCACCTGCGTGACGGTACTGTCCTCCCTGACACCTGCAGCGATATGGCGCGTTACTTCGGTCGAGCAATTGTCATGCCCAACCTGTCACCGCCCGTGGTCACCGTGACAGACGCCGAGGCTTACCGCGAGCGTATCTTAAAAGCCATGGCGGCACTTCCACGTCACTTTGATCCCCTGATGACGCTGTACTTGACCGACCGCACCGAGATCAATGAAATACGCCGAGCGGCATCCGCAACCAACGTCTACGCGGTCAAACTGTATCCGGCGGGTGCCACCACCCATTCGCAGGCCGGTGTCACAGCACTGGATAAACTATATCCAGTGCTGGCTGCGATGGAAAAAGCGGACTTACCGCTGCTGGTACACGGTGAAGTGACTGACAGCGACATCGACATTTTCGACCGCGAAAAAGTGTTTATTCAACGCCACCTGGCGCCGATGGCAGAGCGCTTCCCCCGCCTACGCATTGTGTTGGAGCACATCACCACCGCTGACGCGGTACAGTTTGTCGAGGCAGCCAGTGACCGGATCGCAGCGACTATCACCGCACACCACCTGCTACTCAACCGCAATGATATGCTGGTTGGTGGTATCCGGCCTCACTACTACTGCCTGCCAATACTGAAACGCGAAGTGCATCGCCAGGCGCTGCGCAGTGCAGCGATCTCCGTCAGCGGCAAGTTTTTTCTTGGCACCGACTCGGCACCCCACACTAGCACCAGTAAAGAGAGTGATTGCGGGTGCGCGGGTGTCTACACCGCCCACGCCGCTATCGAGTTATATGCGCAAGTGTTTGATGAGTTGGGCGCGCTCCACCGACTGGAAGCCTTCGCCGCCCACTATGGCCCCGACTTCTATGGCCTGCCCCGCAACAAGGATACGATTACCCTGCGCAAGGAACCCTGGACAGTACCGTCGCAATTGCCCTTGGGCGGCGACTCGCTGACACCGCTGCATGCCGCACAAACACTCGCCTGGCGCGTGATTGAAGCGGCATGAGTGAGGAGCACCGTATCAGCGATCGGTTTCGCGGCTTCCTACCGGTGGTGATCGACGTCGAAACCGGTGGCTTCAATGCGGCAACCGACGCCATGCTCGAGGTTGCCGCAACTACCATCCGCATGGACAATACAGGCCTGGTCGCCCCACACCGTACGCTCAATTTCCACGTAACACCTTTTGAGGGCGCCAATATTGAACAATCGGCGCTAGAGTTTACAGGCATCGATCCCTATCACCCCTTTCGCGAGGCGGTAGCAGAGAAAGATGCGCTGGACGAGCTATTCAAGGTAGTCCGCAAGGAAATACGAGACCAATCCTGCACCCGCGGTATCATCGTGGCCCACAATGCCCATTTCGACGCGGCGTTTGTCAACGCCGCAGTGGAACGCTGCGGTATCAAGCGCAACCCCTTCCATCCATTCTCCTATTTCGATACCGCCACCCTATCGGGTCTTGCCTATGGTCAGACGGTGCTCGCAAAGGCCTGCGCCGAGGCGGGTATTAGCTTCGACAACAACGAGGCGCACACCGCTGCCTACGACGCCGAACGCACCGCGGAATTGTTCTGCGATATCGTCAACCGTTGGAGAGAGTCTGGCGGCTGGCAGCCTGATTTTTCTGCATAGGTCGGGTGTGTGGCGAAAACCGGAGGGCACACTGAGTCCTCCTGCGGCAAATTAAACGTGCACACCCCTCAGGAGTCACCGCTGATCTGATTGAGCAAGGCATGCAGCTCGGCCATCAGTTCATCAATGCCGTCAAGACCGAGCAAGGCGTATTTGAGCGCCTCATCCATCGGTAACATCTGCACCAGGGAATAACCCACCTGCCAGGCGTCGTTATAATCCACCCGCAGATTCAATCGCTGGACATGCGGATGAGCCTCGAGGCTGCGCAACACATCGACGAGCCTCATCCAACGCTCGACCATGCGGCACGCGCCAATATGGGGGCGCAATGCCACCTTGCCTACCACCAAGCCGTTTGGGCGCGTGGTGATTTCATACAAATCAAAGCATTCACCGCCTTCAATTGTTATGCCAAGCAGGCCATTGGGTAACTGGTCCCAATCGACGATGCGAGCACAGGTCCCATAATCGCCAAGTTCCGGTGCCGCACGACCCTGTTCCGCCACCTCCTCGCCGTGACGTATCCACACCACACCAAAGGGCGTCGCGGCCTTCATACTGTCTTTCACCAGATCCAGGTAACGCGGCTCAAAAATCTGCAGCGGCATGCGCCCGTAAGGCAGCAATACGCCGGAGAGGGGAAACAGGGGTAACTCAGTCATGCACTACCCGACCCTAGGGGGCGAAACAGGATGATCAGCCGGGGTAGCAGCAGCAACGCACCAACCACCGCAGTCAGCATAGCCAGCACGGTGAGCAGGCCAAAATAAATACTCGGGTTGAAGTTGGACAGGGTGAGCATGGAGAAACCCACCACCACCGTTACGGTTGTGTAGTACAGCGCACGGCCGATACTGTCATGGCACCGGTACATGGTTGCCACGTAGTCACGGTCCTGCGGAAACTCACGTTGGAACCGGTGCACGTAATGGATGCAGTTATCCACCCCGATGCCAAGCACGATTGCAGCGATGGTAATGGTCATAATATCCAACGGCGTACCAGTCAAGCCCATGATACCCAGCACCATGCCCGCCGCCAGCAGATTGGGTGCCAGTGCAATCAAGGAGAGCCGCAACGAGCGAAACAGCACCAGAAACATCAGCAGGATAACACCGAAGACCGTACCCAGGGTCAGTATCTGGGAACGGAACAGGCTTTGCAGCACGTTGTTATACAGGACCAGCATACCGGTCAGTTCCACCTGGTTTTCGGCCAAACCGAGCTTTTCGACCAGATCACGTTTCAGTTCGACTAAAAAATCGTTGCGCCTCAGCGTCTTGCTGGTTTCTTTCACGCGCACGTTTACCCGCACCTGTTCCTGGTCTGGCGAGAAATAAGGATCAACCATCATTTCCTTGATATCATCCGTTAGGCTTTTCTGGACCAGGGCCAGCTCCACACTGCTGATATCCTGACCCATCAGGTCTTTCACCACAGCGAAGACAGTCGACAGAGAGAGGACTTTGCCGGTTTCCTCCAGTCTATCCAGATGGTTGTGTACGGCGTCGAGCTGCCGCATACCCGGTACACTAAACCAGTAGCTCGGTTTAAAACTGTCCCCATCGCCCGACCCAAAATCGTCGTCAGCGAAATCATCACCCCAGTCGTCAAAGCCGTCGTCTTCGAAAAACTCGCTATCCGCGTCGACGGCGGCATCCGCCGTCACCATATCCTCAAGACCGGGCAAGGGTGCATCGTCGTCAGGTGCGTTGATCACGATATCCAGCGGGATGGTGCCGCCCAGGCGAGCATCCAGCAGCTCCATGCCGCGGTATATCTCCGTGCTTTTGTGAAAGTAGTCGATGAAGCGGTTCTCCACCTCAAGGCGACTGATACCGTATAAGGTCACCACGAACAACAGCAGACTACCGAACAGGATCGCACCGCCGAAGCGATCCGCGAACCGCGCAAAATAACGCGTCAAAGGTGGGGTCTCCGCCTGGCTGAAGGTCGCCTCGGATTCACGCCACACCCGCATCAGGCAGGGCACGACCAGGAAAGTCATGCACAAGGCGATGGCGATGCCGGTGGTCATCATCCAGCCAAAGTCAATGACCGGCTGGATACCCGACACCACCAGCGACACGAAGGCGACCGCCGTGGTGAGGCAGCTGTAAAAGCAGGGCACCGCCATCAGGCGCACAGTATCAAGGACACGCTGGTGCAGATCGCCGTTCGGAGCGAGGCGGTGCAACTCGCGGTAGCGCACCACCAGGTGAATGCTCAACGCCAGGGAGATAATCAGCAACACCGCGACAAAGTTGGAGGAGATCACCGTCATGCGCCAGTCCAGCGCACCCAGCAGGCCAAGCATCACGACCAGCGTACACGCGCAGGCCACAAGCGGGATCACCACCCAGCGTAAACGCCGAAACACGATCGCCAAGACCAGCATCATGATACCGAAGATAGCGCCGCCGAATGTGGTGAGGTCGCTCTGCACGAAACTTACCATGTCCGCGGCAATCATCGGCACACCGCCAACGAACAGTTGAGCGTGCTCACCATAAGCCGCGACAATCTCGCGGATGTCCGCCACCAATTGGCTTTGCCGATCTAACACCTGGGTGGTGTAGGCCTTAAAGCGTTGTTCCGCGTCGGCAAGGGCCGCCGTTTGCGCCGCTGTGAGCGCGCCGTCCCGCTGCAGTACGCGCAGCTCTTCCCGTGCCTGCAGCAAGCTGTCGTAAAGGTCATCCCGTTCAAGGTTGATTTGCACAGCCGTCAGCTGACCGTCCTCACTCACTAAGAGGTTGGCGTAGATCGGACTGGTGGTGAATTCACGCAGCACCATGTCTCGATCAATGTCTGCCTGCTCAAGGCTGGGAAGAGGATCTCCCGACGTGATGTCGCGCAGGCTCACCGGTGGGCTCTTTAGCAGGGGCACATCCCACACGGTCACCACAGACGCCACACCGTTAAGACCGCGCAGTTCATCAGCCATCGCGCGCAGTGGATCCAGTGATGCGGCAGACAGCAAGTCGCTCTGCGGATTCCAGGTCACTAGCACAAACTCTTCCGTACGGTATTCGCGACTCACTGCACGGAACAGTTCCAGGGACGGGTCCCCCTGCAGCAGCAATGAATCGGCAGACGCATCGAGGGTAATTTTGTGCAGTTGACTGGCGGCAGCCGCTACCAGCAGAGCCACCAGCAGGAGTGTCAGCCACGGCTGTCGCAAAATCAGCCGATCGTAGGTAGCCGTCATCCAATCAAACATGGGCCAACTGTGCCTCCAGTCGCGCCAATAGTTTCTGATGCAGCCCGCCAAAACTGCCATTACTCATAATCACTACTTGGTCGCCCTCGCGCACCGTTGCGACCACCGTTGTGATCAGCACCTCGATGTCCGTATGCACCTGCGCCGCTACCGGACTGTCTCCGATCACCCTGTCCAGAGACCACTCCAGCCCGTCGGGCTGAAACCAGTGCACGCAGTCCGCGTCGGCCGTTACCGCCGCCAGCTGCGCGCGATGCTGTCCGCTGCGCATGGTGTTGGAGCGCGGTTCAATCAGCGCGATCAGCCGACCACCGCCTCGCGCACGCAATCCGCGCAGGGTAGTGGCGATGGCCGTGGGGTGATGCGCAAAGTCGTCATACACCGCAACGCCCCCGGGGCAACCGAGCAACTCCAGGCGCCGCTTGACGCCGCGAAAAGCACCCAGTGCCGCCACCGCAGCGGACGGCAGCACACCGACGTGCTGTGCCGCCGCTATCGCCGAGAGCGCATTTTCCACATTATGCTCTCCCAAGCAGGACCAGTGCAGGTCGACAGGCGTACTATCATCGACTAGCAAGCGAAAAGCGGCGCCGTCTTCGGACAATAACTGGGCGCGCCAATCGGCATCGCACGACTCGCCAATACCGAAAGTGCTGGTCGGCGTCCAACAGCCCATGGCCAGCGTCGCATCGATGGCCGGCGTCCCATGGCGATGCACAATACGGCCATCTCCCGGCACACAGCGCACCAGGTGATGAAACTGGCGCTGGATGGCGGCCAGATCGTCAAAGATATCGGCGTGATCAAATTCCAGGTTGTTGATGGTGAGCGTGCGCGGCCGGTAGTGAATAAACTTGGAGCGCTTATCGAAAAAAGCCGTATCGTACTCGTCTGCCTCAACCACAAAAAAGTCCGTATCGCCAACGCGCGCCGATACGCCAAAATTTACGGGAACACCGCCAATCAGGAAACCCGGGGCCATACCCACGTGTTCCAGAATCCAGGCCAGCATGCTACTGGTGGTGGTTTTGCCATGGGTGCCGGACACAGCCAGCACCCAACGCCCGGCCAGCACATGCTCAGCCAACCACTGGGGCCCCGACGTATAGGCCAGGCCGCGGTTGAGCAGGTGCTCCACCAACGGGTTGCCGCGGCTCATGGCATTGCCGACCACGACACAGTCCGGCAACGGACTCAGGTGTTCGGGGAGAAAGCCCTCGCGCAGTTCGATGCCGGCAGCGGCCAGTTGCGTGCTCATAGGAGGGTAGACACCGGCATCCGAGCCGCTGACCTTGTAGCCCAGCTCCCTCGCCAGCAGCGCAATACCCCCCATAAACGTACCGCATATGCCGAGGATATGGATATGGCCTTTCAAAAGGTGCTCCTTGGGTGACGGCCGCATAGTAGCACGGGCCGGTCGCACGCCCCAGCTCGCCGGCCTCTAGGTGCAATGCAATGTGCCGCGGCCCGGCGCCAGCCTGCGGTCGATTCTCTCATCTGCGGGCCGGGGGGCGGACTGCCATTCCACATACGCCGGCATTTGTCGTATCATCACTGTGCAACTCATTGAGCCGCCATGACAAACGCCTCGTGCGTCCGTACCAGGAACACAGCCTCCATGCCCCGCAAAAACGCCTTTTACGCACAATCCGGCGGTGTCACCGCTGTTATTAATGCCTCCGCCTGCGGCGTTATTGAAACGGCCCGACAGAATCGCAAGCAGATCGGCAAGGTCTATGCCGGGCGCAACGGCATCATCGGCGCCCTGCGCGAGGAGCTGATCGACACCAACAAGGAAAGCGCTGCGGCGATTCGCAAGCTGCTCACCACGCCCGCCGGTGCCTTTGGTTCCTGCCGTCACAAGCTGCAAAGCCTGGACAAAAACCGCGCGGAGTACGAACGCCTCATCGAGGTCTTCCAGGCACACGATATCGGCTACTTCTTTTACAATGGCGGCGGCGATTCGGCCGACACCTGTTTGAAAGTTTCCCAGCTAAGCAAAACGCTGGGCTACCCCCTGCAAGCCATCCACGTCCCCAAGACGATCGACAATGATCTGCCGCTCACGGACAACTGCCCCGGCTTTGGCTCGGTCGCCAAGTATGTGGCGATCTCCACCCGGGAGGCAGCGATGGACGTGGCCTCGATGTGTGAAACCTCCACCAAGGTCTTTATCCTCGAAGTGATGGGACGCCACGCAGGCTGGATTGCCGGCGCCGCTGGTCTCGCTGCAGAAAAAACCGGCGATGCGCCGCATATTATTCTGTTTCCTGAGATCGCTTTCGACCGCAAGAAGTTCATGACCCGCGTACAACGCAGCGTCAAACGTCACGGCTACTGCGTCATCGTCGCCTCCGAAGGCACCCGCTATGCGGACGGTCGTTTCCTCTCCGAGTCCGGGCTGAAGGATGCCTTCGGCCACAGTCAATTGGGTGGGCTTGCACCCGCGTTGGCGCAGATGATCAAGGACGAGCTGGGACATAAATACCACTGGGCAGTGGCCGACTATCTGCAGCGCTCGGCCCGCCACATCGCCTCTCAAACCGATGTCAATCAGGCCTATGCCCTGGGCAAGGCCGCCGTGGAATTCGCGCTGGCTGGCGACAACGCGGTCATGCCCTGTATTGTGCGCGGCAAGGGCAAACGCTACACCTGGTCCATCGGCAAGGCCGCCCTGGACAAGGTCGCCAACGTGGAAAAAATGATGCCACGCAATTATATCACTCGGGACGGCTTTGGCATTACCGAGGCGGCGCGCGCGTATTTTGCCCCGCTCATCGCCGGCGAGGCCTACCCCATCTACCGCCAGGGGCTACCGGTGTACGTGGAACTGAAAAACACGCTGGTCCCACGCAAACTGAAGCGGCGGTTTACGGTCTGATACGCCGCCAACCGTCTCTCCAGTGCCGACACATCGGATCACCGGACTGCGGTCAAAAAATGCAATATTTTACCGCGCGCCGGCAAGATTTTGCCGCCTCATGACTGTACAATGCGCGCGGTCTAAACCCCCGTAACACCCCAGCTACCCGAGGTATGCCCATGTACAACAACAGCGACTTCAACCGGTGGCGTCGTCACCCCTGGCACGGACTACACGCACGCAAGCAGGATATGCCCGATGATATCGTACAAGTGTATGTCGAGATGACACCGGCAGACGTGGTGAAGTACGAACTGGACAAAGGCTCCGGCTTCCTGGTGGTAGATCGGCCGCAGCGCACTACCTCCAGTCCGCCGGCGCTGTACGGCTTTATTCCGCGCACCTACTGTGCGGAAGAGGTCGCTAAGCGCTGTCCCGGTGTAGAAATTGCCGATGGTGATCCTTTGGATATCTGCGTGTACTCCGAGCGGCACATTACCCGTGCCGACATTGTTCTGCGGGCCAGAGTGGTGGGTGGCATCCAGATGATCGATGGCGGTGAAGCGGACGACAAGATCGTTGCCGTATTGGAAGGGGATAACATCTGGGGTCGCGTGCAGGACATTACCGACCTACCTGCCATCATGACCGAACGTCTGCAGCACTATTTCGCGACCTACAAGATGATTCCAGGTGAAAACACTGATATCAAGGTGGACTTTGTTTACGGTCGCGAAGAAGCCTTAAAAGTGATCGCCGCCTCACAGGTCGACTACGACAATCACTTCGGTCATCTGTACACCCAGGCAAAAGCCAAGGAAGCCTGAGTCAACATCGGGTCTTCGCTATACACCAATCGTCCGGTACGCTCACATAACGCTGCAATGTTGCCGCAAGCGACCGCTCTAGCTCGCTGCGTAACAACAACTCCCCAGCCGTCGTGTCGTCCCAACTGGCACGTACGAGATCCACTTGCAGTTGCGCCGCGCATGCCACCGACAATGGTGCAAAGCTGAGGTGCCAGCGCTCGCAAGCAACGCCACCGCGGTCCAACCCGTAGGGTCGGAAAAAACCGTACGACTCGCCCGCAGCCATGCGCGCGTCCAACCAGGTGTGCAGCGCTTCGAAGGGACCACCGGCAGTGACTTCCGACAGGGATAACTGCACGGCGTAATCTGCCGGCACCGCACTCGCATCGTAGACATCGAGATCCGTCCCCCAATGGTGTCGCGAGGTGCCCGGGATCGCCGAGAAGCGCAGGATGGCGTGCAGCTGCTCCTCAGGCGTTAAGGACGCCAACGTCAATCGTCTGTCGGCGTCGTCAAACACCGGCCGTTCGCCCCTTGCCTTGCCATTCCAGATCGCTAGCTGGCGCGCAAAGGAGCGAAAGCTGCTGGCGATGGCCAATTCAAAACCCGCCTGGCGCGCATCGGCCTGCAAAGCACAGAGCGCCTCGGCGACAGCGTGCTGCACCCGGTGCCCATCGGGCAGTGTCACCAGGTGCGAATCATCCAGTCCGGTCAACTGCCGCGGCGTGAGCGACGTGGGCATGCAGGCGTCTCCGGTAAAACCAGGCCATACCATCCTACCGAATCGAAACGAGTCAAACCATTCAGGCAGGGGGATCTATGGAAAACGGCAGCGGCGAGACGAGCTCAATGCCCGTTGTCTCCACCTTCGCGCGCCACGCTAGCACCTCGACTCCGGCAGCCTGCGCATCGATCAAAGCCGTCCGGTATGTCGGGTCGATGTTCCCGGCCGCACTGACATGGTCGATGCCACTGTGAAAGACACAGAAGAACACCACCGCGCGCGCCGCTGCGACCTGCACCATGCACGCCAACTCGCGCAAATGCTTGCGCCCGCGTTCACTGACCGCATCGGGAAATACGCCAAGACCCTCGCGGCACAGCAAGGTCACCGACTTCACTTCCACGTACACTGTCCCGGTCGCACCCGTCAGCAACAGGTCGATACGGCTGCCCGCGCCATACTTCACCTCCGAGCGAAGCTCTGGGTAGTCTTTAAAGCCCGGGATCAAACCCGCCTCGAAGGCCTCCCGCACGACCGCATTCGCCTTCGCCGAATGAACACAGGCCAGGCCCGCTCCGGTATCAACCAGTTCCCACGTATGGGGGTACTTGCGCGTCTTCGACGCACTGCGTGACAACCACACTCGCGAACCCGGCTCAGCACAGCCTGTCATAGCGCCAGTATTGGGGCAGTGTGCGGTGATGATTTCGCCGCCCGGCAACTGGACATCCGCAAGGAACCGCTTATAACGGCGCAGTAACGTCCCCTCCTGCAAGCTATCGAACCGCATCTCAAGCGAGCACACGAGCGAGTCGTTGAACCGCAAGCTCCAGGCGATCAAGACCCGTCGTATAGGAAAAGCGCAGGTGCTCGTTGGCACGGTGGTGCCCGAAGTCGACGCCGGGTGTCAGAGCTACACCGTGCTGTTCCAGCAGGTCAAGACAAAAACGCTGGCTGTCCTGGGTAAAGCGGCTGGCATCGGCATAGATATAGAAAGCGCCCTGCGGCGAACAGGGCACGGAGAAGCCCAATGCCTCTAGCGCGGGCAATAGAAAGTCGCGCCGACGACGGAAGATGTCACGGCGTTCGTCGAGCACTGCTCGTGTCGCCGGCACGAAACCCGCTAAAGCGGCATACTGTGCCATGGTGGACATGGAAATGAATAGGTTCTGGGCCAGCTTCTCCATTTCCACCACCGCTGCCTCCGGAGCCACCAACCAGCCCAGCCGCCAACCGGTCATACCGAAATACTTGGAGAAGCTGTTGA
>JABSPW010000059.1 GCA_013214285.1 Halioglobus sp.
CCCAGGAAGCCGCTTTCAGGAATAAATAACTTGCAGCAGTGGACTAGTCCAGGAGACCCCCTGTTTCTGGGGCAGGCCGGGCGCGCTGATTGTACAGCAATGAAACAACACGCTTGATCTCGTCCTCTGACAGCTTGGAATAATCCTGGGTCAGGTCGCTGCCCACCTGCATACCTTTTTCCACCGCCGGTCGCTGACTCAGTTCATTCAGCCAGCGCCCACAATACTTAAATTCATCGATATCGATGCCCTGGGCCTCCCATCCCACCGCCCAGGGGTAACAGGCCATGTCGGCAATAGTGTAGTGATTGCCTGCGAGGTATCGGCGGTCGTATAAGCGATTATTCATCACGCCATACAAACGATGAATCTCGTCATCGAAACGACGCAGTGCGTAGGACTGATCTCCCTCGCGATCTTTCAAGCGAGCAAAGTGGCCACGCTCACCTGTCTTCGGGCCTTGATTCGCCATTTGCCACATCAGCCACTGGTTCACTTCCCAACGCTCACGCAAGCCTTCACCTCCGAACTTGCCGCATTTTTCTGCGATGTACATCATGCAAGCACCCGATTCAAAAACCGCCAGGGGAGCAGCTTGATCGCGCGGCTCATAATCGACGATCGCGGGCATACGATTATTAGGACTAATCTTCAGAAAGTTTTCCTCAAACTGGTCGCCCCTGCCGATCTCACAGTAGACGATATTATAGGGAATGCAGCTCTCTTCCAGTTGTATCGTGAGTTTCTTGCCGTTTGGTGTCGGCCAATAATGCACATCGATCATCTGATAGCGCTCCAAGCATAAACGCAATCAGATATCAGGTCACATTCCAAACGAGATTGCAAGCAGCGCACAGGGTGTATGTCAGTACAAACATATAAACCCTAAAAGTCATCAAACACCGCCCAGTCATCTAGTATGAGGTGATCATGCACAACGGAAAAAGTAATGGCAGACAAACAGCAGATTGAAAAAGAAGCTCGGGAAACCTACAACCGATTTGTTAAGCTGCGCGACAAGGTGGATGCAGGCCATTGCGGCTGGGAAGCCATGGCGGATTTCTTTACCGAAGACGCAGTCTATATTGATCCGGCCTGGGGGCGCCAGGAAACCCGGGAAGGAATACGCCAATTTTTTGTCGACTCTATGGCGGGACTGACCGGGTACGGCTGGTCTACGCCGGAACGATGGACTATGGTCGACGGTCACCGCCTGGTCAGCCATTGGGACCAGGTGCTAGGGAAAAGGCCCGATGGTGCGCCGTATACCGTGCCTGGCCTCTCCATCCTTTACTACGCAGGGGATGGGCTGTTCTGCTACAGCCACGACTACCTGAACATGACCTACATTCTGGAAACAATGCAAGAAATGCAGTGGCAAGCACCAGAGGGTTTCAATCTACCACCGCGCAAACCGGACTGGCGCACGCACTTGCCGGAAGCCTGGGCGTCACTGCCCGATGCCTTCAAATAGCATACCATTCAATGAGAGCAAAACTATGAGCGAACGACTCAAGGTGATTCAGTGGGCAACTGGCGGTGTCGGACGGGCTGCTATTGAAAACATTATGGTACACCCTGAACTGGAATTGACGGGATGTTGGGTGCACAGCGAGCAGAAAGCTGGGCAGGATGCGGGCGAGCTATGTGGCCTCGGATCTATTGGCGTGACCGCTAGCAATGACATCGATACGCTGGTTGCTCTGGATGCAGACTGTGTGATGTACAGCCCCATTATGCCGGATCCCGAGCTGGTCAAACGCTTTCTCGTCTCGGGTAAAAATGTTGTGACACCACTGAACTGGTTTTACCCTGACAGGAACGACGTCGCTGATCTAGAAAATGCCTGCCAACGAGGAAACAGCACTCTGCATGGTACCGGCATTCACCCCGGTGGCATCACCGAGCGTTTTCCGTTGATGGTATCCGCCTTGTCCGCAAGTATTACCCACGTGCGCGCGGAGGAGTTCTCAGATATTCGCACTTACAACGCTCCAGCCGTAGTCAGCGACATCATGCTATTTGGCAAGACCCCCGAAGACGCCAGGCAAAGCGCCATGACGCAATTGCTAGGAGGGGGCTTCGGGCAGTCCATGAACATGGTCGCAGCAGAATTGGGTTTCGACATAGACCCTGAGGTGAAGAGCACCCATGACATAGCTGTGGCGACTAGACCCATTGAATCACCCATCGGTGTTATCGAGCCCGGCCTGGTGGCGGCACAACGATTCACCTGGCAACGCAGCGTGCGCTCAAAGCCTGTGATCACCGTGCGCGTTAACTGGTTCATGGGCGAAGAGCACCTCGAGCCAGGCTGGAATTTCGGTCCAGACGGCGAACGCTTCGAAGTAGAGATAGAGGGCGATCCCTCGTCACATGTCACCTTCCATGGTTGGCACCCGGAGTCTGTCGCAGCGGGTCTAGTGCGGAACCCCGGTATCATCGCCACAGCTAATCACTGCGTCAGTGCCATACCCTACGTCTGCAACGCCGCAGCAGGTGTGAAAACCTATCTAGATTTGCCGCTGATAGCAGGGCGCGCAGCGCCGGAACTCTCGGTTTAACACTTGCAGGCAACGCAGCCTTCACAACAACACGCTCTGCTGGCCTGACACTTGTCAGCGTTATCATACCGAAAACATGCCCGGGGCGAAAAAGCTCCAATGCTCCGCATCCACGACGCTGTATTGACCATCTCGCGCTGATCGTCAGCGAGCAAATGGAAGAGACCCACTATTTCTCTGCTCTCAGAGGAAGCTTATGCGGTATCGGCAGATCGAGGGGTGATAATAGACCCGCAGGCGCCGCCACCACGCCCGGTATCGCGTAGATGGCACGGGTTCCCGTAGACCACGTCCCGATGATGTCCTCCTCCATATACACTTCATGATAAATCCGGCTACCGGGCGTGCCCCTAACATCCACCTCAATCCAACCCGCCTTCGGCCGCCCAGCCAGAAAGGCTTCGCTGACATACTCGTCGCCTAGCAGGAAGCGAACTTCAATGGTTGCAACCGGTATTCCAGCATGCGTGCTACTGGCGGTGATCAGCAGTCCCGCCATGCTGCCCTGTTTAACGGTGATCTTCTCTTCGTAATCTTTTGTGGCGGGCTCGAAATCGACATCGAATTTGCGCCCGTCCCGGGGCAAGCCAATCTTGTCGGAAATCAAGTCGGTGATATCCATGAGGTTGTGAAATATCGCATAGGTCGTATCTGCGTTGCTGCGCAGTTCTTCCTGAGACTTGCCAAACCCAAAGTGCTGCAGGAAAACCTCACTGAGAGAGGCCTGTTGTTCGCAGGTTTTGATGTAGACCGACTCCACATCCGTACAGCAGGAGGAGGCCATGATAGCCAGCTCATAGCTCAACCCTGGATTGAGTCCCGTTCCGAATAGGGAGACATTGCCCTTTTTACAGGCCTCCACAATATCGGGGTAGCACTTGTGCGCAGTCGGATTCCAGCCTGCCATGATACTGATCACATTCTTGCCGCTGGTCAGGATGGGAATGATGTCGTCGTAGCGCTCCAACGGGGGATTGTAAAGCACCACGTCCGCGTCGATCGCCAGGATCTCCTCCATGTTAGACGTGGTCGTTATTCCCAAGGTATCGATTCCCGCCAGTTCGCCGGCATCAATCCCAACTTTTTCCTCGTGAAATACAAAGGCGCCCACCAGCTCCATATCGGGGCTTCGAGCCAACACTCTGATCTGGTGTCTAGCAATCTCCCCGGTATACCACTGAATGACTTTGATTTTATCCATCGCGCTTTTCCTGTCAGAATGAGCATCCGTTTGGGAGAAAATACTAGCACGTCGACCGCGGTCGCAAGAGACACTTGCGCTTAGCGCGGGAATATCCGATAAGTGGTGTATTATGTGAACCACTGGGCCATCTGCCCAACCACAGAGTAGGAAAAACAATGAAAATTATCGGGAAAGCCGTTGCTTATTGCTTGCTGGGCTTCCTTGTTTTGCTCGTCGCCTTCAATCTCTGGGGTTATCTCACCCTTGGCAATCTCACACCGATCATGCCCGGCCAACTGGCGGACAGCGCCAATCGTGTTGTCATGGTGTTTGGCGCCACAGGGTCGGTCGGCGACGGCCTCCTGAAAGCGGCGATTGAAGCACCAGAGGTGGAGAAAGTCTATGTCGTAACGCGTCGCAGCTCACCACGCATAGACGCAGGCGTTGCCTCAGGTAAGGTCGAGATGCATCTGCAAGAAGACTTCACCGACTACTCCGAGCTCGCTGACACCCTCGCTGAAGTAGATACGGTGCTATGGGGCCTTGGCACTACCTCTATCGGCATGGATGACGCAACCTATACAAAGATACATGTCGACTTCCCACTGGCCTTTGTCTCTCAGTGGATGGTCGCACGCAAGGACATAAATCGCCCCATGTCATTCCACTTCGTTACTGGCATGGGCACGGATCCTCAGGGATCACAACATTGGGCTCGGGAAAAGGGTCGCACTGAACTGGCCCTTGCAGCACTCGCTGAAGGCACCAACTTACGCAGCTTCAGTTACCGTTCCGGCTTTGTTCGACCGACTTCCGAGCAATCCAATACGGCAATCTATATTGCCGAAAAGCTGCTGCGACCAGGCAAACTCGTTATCACCGGTAAACAATTGGGCGAAGCCATGCTGGAGATCAGCGCCAGAACCCGGGAGGTGCCCAATGGCACGCTGATTGACAACGGTGATAGCATCGCCTTTGCCGAAGCGTATGAACAGCGGTAAGCTCCATTTACTGACCACTAATGAAAAGTTACAGGAAAAACTGCGGTGATAAAACGCTTGTCTGTTCTGTTCGCTGCTCTGCTTGGCATGGTATTCCTCCAGCTGCCGACGGGCTGCTGCGGCTTCGACTGTAACAGCGATAGCGGAGGCGGCGGTGACGTCGCATCTCTCACCCTGGGGTTCTCTGACTCACTGCCTGAGACCCTGAAAGCGGTCAATATTGAGGTCGATTCCCTCACTTTCCGTCGCGACGGAGGCGAAGACATTATCATTGAGACCTTCACAATTAGCGCGCTAAATATCGAAAATGAGGAGACATTTACTTTCAACCTGCTGGACTACCAGGGGACTAGGCAGCTGGTCGTGCTTGTCGACCGTCAGCTGCCTACGGGTGCCTACAGTAGTTTGGATATCGGGATTCTCAGCAGTGAAAGTGCCAGTAATATCGAGCATTCCTCAGTACAATTGTTGAGTGATGACTCACTGCGACCACTTTTTATCAGCAATGACCGATTGACCTTGGGCGGTCTGCGCCTTGAATCAGGATCACAAAATTTCACAGTGGAATTCAGTTTAGCCCAGGCACTCAGATTAGACGCAAACTCCCGTTACGTGTTGTCGTCTACGGGCATTCGTATCGAGGATAATGCAACCGCCGCGGTCCTTTCCGGCACCGTCGATAAGTCGCTTTTCAATACCGTCGAGCCCTGCAACACAAAAACGCCGCCGGAACAAGGCAACAGGGTCTATCTTTACAAGAATACCCTGACAATCGATGCACTCGTCGATGTCTATACATCTGCGTCTACCAATTTGCCGCCCGAAGGCGCAGTAGCACCGTTTGCAGTTGCCTCACTGCAACAAGATATCGCCAGCGACTGGGTATATTCCTTTGGCTATATCCCTGCCGGCAACTACACAATGGCATTCTCTTGCAATACCAGCGGCGACGACGCCATTCAGTGGGATGACTTGGTTATTCCATTACCGAATGACCAGATATATCCCATTGAACTAACACAAGGGGAAACCGTTCGCTGCAACATTCCGACCGAACAGTCCTGCTGACCCAATACACAGGTAAATTTTTCATCGTCCCCAGCTTGTCAAACACCACCTGCTAGAAAAAGCTCAAAAAGTACAGGTTTCCGGTGATATGGTTCACTTTTATCGTCAAACCCTCTTTTCACTCTTATAAGAAGCCCTTAATCTGCATAAGTTAGTGAAGAATAATGTAGGAGAGGGACAGTGCGGCTAATCAAGCTTCCTGCCATGCATTTGGAGCCCGGCATGTTTGTTGCTGAGCTTGATAGGCCGTGGCTGGAAACGCCTTTTGCAGTGCAGGGTTTTGTCGTCCAAGACGCAGATGAAGTCCTCTATGTTTCAAACTATGTAGACCATGTCTACGTGGACGCCGAGTACACGGGCCAGGAGCAATCTTTACGGCTAGCTGTCGCCGCTATGGAGTCCAAGAAAAGCAATAAACTCACACTGAAGGAAGAGTTTGCTCGTACCAAGGTGTCCTTTGAGAGTGCTGCCGAAACGCTTGATCGAGTTTTCGATTCTCTGCGCATCGGCAACAGTGAAGATATCGACACAATACAAGCCGCTATTAATCCGCTCATTGAGGGTGTATTCCGAAACCAGGATGCGGTCGCTGCACTACTGCGCTTGAAAGAAAGTGGCGAGTATCGTTACCAACACAGTGTCTCCATGGCCATATGGTCTACCATACTGGGCCGGCACATCGGCCTGCAACGGCGCGAATTAGAAAAACTGGCAGTGGGCTGCGCCATGTGCGACATCGGCATGACACAGCTTCCTAGAGAATTGCTCGACCAGGCTGAAAACCTTAGTGAAAAGCAGATGCGCATTGTTAAAGCGCATCCAACCATGGGGTCAGATCTAGCATCAAACTCTGACAACGCTGACTTCGAAATCCTCGGCATTATCGAGAATCACCACGAACGTATGGATGGTTCGGGCTATCCTCGTGGCATCGAAGGCGCCTCTATCCCACTACTCGCTCGCATAGCAGGGCTGGTCGACACCTACGACGCCATGATTACCCCCCGACCCTATGCCAAGGCACGCACATCCCATGAAGCGACCCAGGAACTGTTGGACGCAAAGGATACGCTTTTCCAGGGTTCACTGGTGGAACAGTTTGTTCAGGCAATCGGCTTGTTTCCAACGGGCACCATGGTTGAGCTCAGTTCCGGTGAAGTTGCTATCGTCGTGACACAAAACTCCACACGAAGACTCAAACCAGAAGTCCTGATTGTATTAAACCCTGACAAGGCGCCTATGGAAGCGCCACGGGCCCTCAATCTCGCCAACCAACCGATCGCGGCCGAGGGCGAGCGCTGGATCACCAGGGAACTCATGCCTGGAACTTACGGCATCAACTCTGAAGAATTTTTCATCTGATGTCTGGCTCGCTCAGCGGCATCCTGGGCCTTGTTGAAATAAGCAATGGGGAATCAGGTGACATGCACACAGAGGCTGACGATACAGAGCTGCATAGCACCTTCTGTGATCGGTTGAGTGACTGGCTCAGGCCAAAAGATGAATACAGCTTTGTGCATAAGAACTGCGCCTGCGTCATTCTGAAGGATATCAAAAGCAGGGGCGAGCTAGAGCTCGCAGGGATCAAACTTTCCAGGATATTTGACCAACCCCACTACCATCTAGGTCGAGCCCTACCTTTCCATGTCAGCGCGGGGTTTACCCGCTTAGAGGGCAAAAATACCGATATAGCCCTTGCCATGCAGCAGGCAGGCATTGCGCTGGCGGAGGCACGGCAGTCAACCACCCTGTTCAAGGTCTACTCGCCCCAAAAAGCGAGGAATATCAAGGAGGAAAGCGAGCTCCTAGAGAGAATGCAGGAGGCGCTGGAGCGCGGTGAATTTCACCTCTATTACCAGCCTAAGATTCACGCAGGATACCGCAACTTGATCGGAGCAGAGGCCCTGATTCGTTGGCACACGAGAGGAAACGAAATTTTAACACCGGACAGGTTCATCGACCTTGCCGAGCGCAACGACATCATCGGGCCACTCACCTGGTGGGTAATAAAATCTGCGGCATTCCAACTTTCACAGTGGCCCAAGGAGCTTTCAATCGCCGTGAATATCAGCCCTGCGCTCTTGCTGAACGATGACATCCTCGCGGTTGTTAGCGATGCGTTGGATATCTACAACGTCAAACCCTCTAGAATGCACCTTGAGGTGACAGAAAAAATTATGATGTCAGAGCAGGAAAGAATGCTTGCACAGCTGGCACGACTCAAAGAAATTGGCGTCCGAATTTCGATCGATGATTTCGGCACCGGTTTTTCTTCGCTGGCTTATTTCCGAGACCTGCCTTTCGATGAAATCAAAATTGATAAGAGCTTTGTTCAGCACATGCTGGACTCGGAAAAAGATTATGCCATCGTAAAGGCCGTTATCGACCTTGCTCACAACTTTAATCTGAAAGTCGTTGCCGAAGGTGTCCACACTATCGCTATCGCAGATCGACTGGCAGAAATGCGCTGTGATTTTCTGCAGGGTTTCGTATTTGACCAGCCACTGCCGGTGGAAGAATTTGAGTCTCGGTATCGCATCTAGACACACGTGACCTACCCCACAGGATTCGCGATTGTGGTTGCAACCGATTTAAAGTAGTTTTAGTCGAAACCTGTGGGGGCAGTCTATGCAAGCCATATTGCGACTGGATATCGCCGGCCAGCCCCGCGGCTGGATCACGGCACACGAGGCAGTGACGGCCTATGCAAAAGGCGAGGTCGTGTACGGCATAGGCGATACGCTTGCGCCCATTTTCGGTGGTGTGCAGCGTCTCAGTGGTCTGCGCTCTCGAATCGATCTACAACCCATCGTCGCCGTGCAAGGCAGGATTGTGCAGGGCTTTACCCCACCCCTTTGCAACCGGACGCTGTTTCGTCGGGACGACTATCGCTGCCTCTACTGCGGCCAACAGCACCCCCGGGGGGAGCTGACAAGAGATCATGTACTCCCCACCTCCAGGGGCGGCACTGACCGCTGGGAGAATGTGGTGGCAGCATGCAAACGCTGCAATTGGAAAAAAGATAACCAGACACCGGAAGAAGCATGCATGCCTCTTCTTGCAGTGCCCTTCCGGCCGAATCCCTGGGAGTGGCATTATCTGGCGAAGGATAGAATTTTCGCCGATCAGATGGATTATCTCTCACAGCGGTTTCGCGCCGATCGCGCCTGGGCTGGCTGACTCATTCGCGTTGTGATGCCAAAAAAAACGGGCTGTCATCGGGTGCACGAGACCAACCCGACGACTCAACCCCGGTGGTACCGCTGGGGCACAAACGGCAATGCAGTCACCGTCACGGGCACTTGCTTGTCCCGCACGGCAACCGACAACGTCACACCGGGCTCCGCGCATTCACGCGTGACGTAGGCCATGGCGATCGGCCCACCGATGCTGGCACCGTAAGCTGCGGAACAAACTGCACCGACGGTGTGGCCGGCATCATCCAGCACCGTCTGCCCCTCACGCACGGGCCGCTTGCCGTCTACAGTGAGGCCCACCCGGCGCACAGGAGTCCCCTCTGCCAGAGCATGAAAAATGATGGCGTCACCCGGAAACCCACCGGCACGCGTACCGCCCGCCCGACGGGCCTTGGCTACAGACCAGCCAAGGCCCGCCTGACCAGGATTGATATCTTGCGTCAGCTCGTTTCCGTAGAGACACAGACCCGCCTCAAGACGCAGGGAATCTCGAGCGCCAAGACCGATTGCCTGCACTGAGTCAAAATCGAGCAACCTACGAGCTACTTGCTCGGCTGCGCTGGCCGGCAGTGATATCTCAAAACCGTCCTCTCCGGTATAACCGGAGCATGTGATATAGGTATCCACACCGTCCAGATTGGCGCGACAGCCGTGCATGAACTGCAGACCAGCAGCAGCGACGCACAGCGAATGCATCACGTCCCGCGCCGCAGGACCCTGCAGAGCCAAGAGTGCCCGATCCTCTAGTACGGTCAGAGACTGACCTGCAATATTCGCCTGCAAATGCGCAATATCCTGCCTCTTACAATCTGCATTCACCACAAGAAAAAATCTGTCATCTCCCCAGCGCGTAATGATGAGATCGTCAAGTACACCGCCGCTGTCCCCGGTCAACAGCGCGTAGGTCTGACAATCGATGCCCAGACCCTCAATATCTGCCGGCACCAAGGACTCAAGAAAGGCTGCACTAGCAGCGCCCTCGACCACGAGCTGCCCCATGTGCGAAACATCGAATAAGCCGGCAGCTTTACGCGTATGCAAGTGTTCCTGAATGATGCCCAGAGGGAACTGCACAGGCATGTCGTAACCCGCAAAAGGCACCATTTTGGCACCCAGTTCTTGGTGCAGGGCATGCAGTGGGGTGTGTAGGAGAGTCATACCGTATCCCATCTCATCACGTGATGCGTCACTCTAACGAGCCGACAACACCTCTGCAACACACGCGGCGAGGCCAGCTTGACAAAGCTGTGCGCTGCTATCAGACCACGCCTGGGATACTGTGGTCGGCTTTGAAAAACTCGCTTGTGCGGACGGCGGTATTAGCCTTTCTCTCGCTTAGAACCGGTAACAAAATTACGCTGTTCCATAAAGGCGGGGTATTGAGTCCGGCAACGGTTATTGCAAAGACGGGTAAATCCGATGAGCCTGGGCAACTCGGAACGACGCAGATTCGGTGGGCTTATTACCGCTCAATTGTGCGTAAAACTGACGTGAGTAATTCCTTGTTCGCCCTGGGGAACTTTGATTTACTCGCCTCAAGCGGCAGGGAAATTGTTGAGCCGCTGGATGAATTTCCCAGGAAATCATCGGAGGTGGTATATGGGAGAGCGAAAACAGGGTTCCACAACAACAGATAGTCTCGAGGATCTTTTTGAACCCGCAATAACTGATCCGTCGGACGATGCTCTGCAGGAACTGGTGCCCATTTCGTCAGAGAAACGACGACTCGTAGAGAAAAGACGCCTGGCCGAACAGCGGCTCGAAGAGCGTCGCCTGCGAGAAGAATTGGGCGATTACGACCTGCAGCTGGATGATTGACCGGTCCAGGAGGCGCTAGTCGATAGGCAATCACGAGTGCGAGGCTAGTAGCCTGCGCACAGTGGGCTAACGCTGCCACCGCCGGAGCAGTGACCGTCACTGGCCCGATATAATTTTCCTCAGTTTTCTCAGGCCTTTTTCACTGGCCGCGAAACAGCCATATTCTGTAATCAGCGTATCCACCAGATCCGCCGGGGTCACATCAAAGGCTTGGTTCAGCGCTTGGCTACCGGATGCGGCCAAGCCCACATCGCACAGGTCACCGTCGGAGTCCAGCCCGGCGACACGCAATACCTCTGATTCGTCCCGCTCCTCGATGGGAATCTGCCCGCCCTCCACACAGGACCAGTCGATGGTGGACTCTGGCAACGCAGTATAAAACGGTACGTCATTGGCTCGCGCAGCCAATGCCTTGAGATAAGTGCCCACCTTGTTGCAAACATCCCCATTCGCCGCTGTGCGATCACTACCCACTATCACACAGTCTACCCTGCCTTGACGCATCAGCTGGCCGCAGCTGTTGTCCGTGACGATGGTGCAGGGGACCCCTGCCTGCTGTAATTCCCAGGCGGTCAGACCACTGCCCTGGTTGCGCGGGCGAGTCTCCGAAACCCATACGTGCACGTCAATGCCGCTGGCTTGTGCTTTATATATCGGCGCCAATGCCGTACCCCACTTTACGGTGGCCAGCCATCCCGCGTTACAGTGCGTCATAATATTCAGGCGCTCCTTGCCCAGAGACCGCAATATACGCAAGCCATTTTCCCCAATGCGCTCGCAGTTTGCGATGTCATCGAGCCGCAATCGCTGCGCCTTATCCCAGGCGGCGGCGGCGCGCTCACGCGGCGGCAGAGCTTGCACAAGCTCGCTCACCTGCTGCAGCGCCCAGCGCAGGTTAACTGCGGTAGGGCGGGTCGCCAGCAGCGCATCGCGGGCCTGACCAAGCGCGGTATCAGATGGGTCTTCTGTCAACGCGTGTGCCAGGCCGAAGGCTGCGGTGATGCCAATGAGCGGTGCGCCTCGCACCTGCATGGCACTGATGGCATGACAGAATGCGTGCAGAGAGTCCAGATGACGCCACTGCAGGCTGTGGGGTAGGCGTGTCTGGTCAATCACCTCGACGCTCGCTCGATGCGCGTCCCAACGCAAGCTGCACAGTTCATCGCTGACGGTCATTCTGCTGTCCTCGAGACCTTGATGCAAAGGGCTCGAGTATCGCAGCTACACTCCAGCTTGTCCAAAACGCCCCCGATCAACAGGCGAATACCACCACTAAAAGATTGATACAATGCAGAGCCGTTTTTTATTGTGAGGCGACGACGTGTCCGCTCCAGACAGGATCCTGCACACGGAAAAAGATTGGCAGAGCCAACTGCGCAACGTGCTCACATCACGTGACCGTTTGCTCCGTGAGCTACACCTCTCACCAGCGGATGTCAGTCCTACTTATGGATCTGATGAAAATTTTCCGCTCAAAGTCCCAGTGAGTTTTGTTCGACGGATGCGCCGGGGCAACCCCCGCGACCCCCTGCTATTACAGGTCCTTTCGACACACGACGAAGACCTTGAGGTGCCGGGCTACGCTCGCGATCCACTGGATGAGAATAGCGATACTATTCCGCGCCGCGGCATTATTCATAAGTACCAGGGCCGCGCACTGCTGATAGTCAGCGGGGCCTGTGCGGTGCATTGCCGCTACTGTTTCAGACGTCATTTCCCGTACCAAGAGAATCGTAACAGCCTCAAGCAGTGGCATGACGCGCTGCACTATATTCGATCAAACCATTCTATAGAAGAGGTCATTCTTAGCGGAGGTGACCCTTTAAGCGTCACCGACAACCACCTGCATCAACTGATTGCGGATATCGCGGCGATACCGCATGTAAAGCGACTGCGGATTCATACCCGACTGCCCGTCGTGATTCCAGCGAGAGTGACCGACAGCCTGCTCAATGCTATTGCACACCAGGAGCTGCAGATTGTCATGGTCCTGCACTGCAACCATGCAAACGAGATTGACACCGCTGTCGTGGCGGCAATAGACGCTTTGCTGCAGCGACGGATCACAGTGCTGAATCAGGCGGTGCTGCTACGCAACATCAACGACAGTGTCGACGCTCAGCTCGCACTCCACCGAAGGCTATTCGCGAGCGGCGTTCAACCCTATTATCTGCACCTGCTGGACAAAGTCCATGGGGCGGCACATTTTGATGTGCCCGAGAAGACCGCACGGAATATCATGCAGAGCCTGACCGCACAACTACCGGGTTATATGGTGCCAAAGCTGGCCAGGGAGGTCCCCGGGGAACACTCCAAGCGGGTGCTGTAGGCGCACCCGTCAATCACGCGGCGGCAACCCGTGGACCAGCGTCAGGAATTCGAGACGGGTACCTGCTCGACGGTGCTCACTGAGCACCTGGTACTCCTCATCCGCGTACCAATCCTTTGCGGCCTGTTCCGAAGGAAACTTGAAAATAATCATACGCCCACTGCGCGGGCTGTCGCCTTCAAAAGTAATAGCGCTGTCATCATAAGTGACGAATTCACCACCGTATTTCTTCAGGAAACCAAAAAAGCCTTTTTCATAGACACGATAGGCATCGGCATCGGTGACTGACAGATTAACAACCATAAAGACAGGTACATCGGCCATGGATTATTCCTTGCTTGTAATTGAAGTCATCGAGCTTGCACTGCGCCACTGAGGGCGTGGGATGCGCCACGTTAATACACACAATGCACGCTGTCCAGTGGCCAGGGCGCGCATGGACTGTTCCCCATTTCGACCTCTAGCGGCGCGCGGATGTACCGAGTTTGGCGGGAATCCATACCCTACCAGAGGGTGGTCGGTGTGAGAGGATTTGAACCTCCGACCCCTTCCTCCCGAAGGAAGTGCGCTACCAGGCTGCGCCACACACCGAGTTTTTCAGCGCGCAACTATACCAAAATGGCCAGGATGGAGCCAAGACGCGTCACGCTAGTCGATCCCGGCATAACGTGCGAGGAATTGGCTGAGGAGACTGAGCCCGGTCACCACGACAATAAGCAAGAACATCATCCTGCCAGGCTTAAAAGGCTTGCGTTCCACCGAGTTAACGCCGCGATTGATAAAATCGTCAACCTTCTCCTGATCTTCGGGATGCAGGCGGTTGTTGTAACTCCGATCACTGTTGTTTTCAGGCTCGTCAGACATAACCGTAAATCGTGCGTGTTCTGGGACAACACCTTCCCCTATTGTCCCCCTGCACTGGAGAAAAGTCACCTTCTGGACCCCTACAAGTCGAACATCGCCTCCGGCATGTCCATGAGGTTATCCGCACCCGATAATATCAATTGTTTGTGCGCAAGCGTCCTCGGCAAGAGTCGATCAAAGTAAAAGCGCGCGGTCTTCAACTTGGCGGCGTAGAACGCGACATCACCGTCCGGTGATTCATCTATCTTACGCTGCGACAGCACCGCCATGCGCGCCCAGAAATAGGCCAGTGTGACATAGCCGCTGTACATCAGGTAATCCACTGCGGCGGCACCGGCCTCCTCTGGATTCTGCATCGCCGCTTCGCCGATCTGCATCGACAATTCAAGCCATTCATCCTTGCATGAGCGCAAAGTTTCTATGAAGCCAGTGCACTCCGCTGCAGGCTCTGCTGCGCACAGCTCGTCAATCATGGCAGTGAACCCCAACAGCAACTTACCACCACTGCCCAGCACTTTACGGCCCAGCAGATCAAGCGCCTGAATGCCCGTGGTACCTTCATACAGCATAGAGATGCGGGCATCCCGTACGATCTGTTCCATGCCCCATTCCTTGATGAAGCCGTGGCCACCGTAGATCTGTACACCAATATTCGCCACCTCGTAACCGGTCTCAGTGACAAAGGCTTTGCCGATCGGCGTCAGCAGGCTCATCAGGTCTTCCGCGACCTGCGCCTCTTCCGCATTGCCCTTATCCACGATATCCCCCTGTTGCGCCAGGAAATAGATCAGTGCGCGGCTGCCCTCTACAAAGGCTTTTTGGGTCAACAGCATACGGCGCACGTTGGGATGGACAATGATCGGATCCGCCGGTCCATCCGGATTCTTGGGTCCCGATAGGCTGCGCATCGCAAGCCGCTCTCGGGCATACGACAGGGCACCCTCGAACGCCAGTTGACCGTGCGCGAGACCCTGGATAGCAGTACCGATACGCGCGGTATTCATGAAGGTGAACATGCAGTTCAGCCCCTTGTTCGGGGGGCCGATCAGGTAACCCGTGGCGCCATCGAAGTTCAGCACACAGGTCGCCGAGGCCTTGATACCCATCTTTTTCTCGATGGAAGCACAATGTACCGCGTTACGTTCAGCAATATCGCCCGCGTCGTTCACTTTGAACTTGGGCACAATAAACAGCGAAATACCTTTGGTGCCCGCCGGCGCATCCGGCAGTCGCGCGAGGACAATGTGCACGATATTGTCCGCCATGTCGTGCTCGCCCGCACTGATGAATATTTTCGTGCCATGGATAGCATATGTGCCGTCTGCCTGGGGTTCAGCCTTCGTGCGCAACAAACCGAGATCGCTGCCGCACTGGGCTTCGGTCAGACACATGGTGCCTGTCCACTCCCCACTCACCAACTTCGAGAGATATTTGTCCTTCTGCTCCGGATCACCATGGGCTTCCACCGTTTTCACCGCCCCTAAGCTCAGGCCCGGGTACATCAACCAGGACCAGTTGGCGGTGCCTGCCAATTCGTTGACGATGATGCTGAGCAGGTTGGGCAGCCCCTGGCCGCCGGTATCGACATTGGCGCTTAAGGCAGGCCAGCCATTTGCCACGTACTGCTGGTAGGCCTCGGCAAAACCCGCAGGCGTGGTCACAGTGCCGTCCTCCCAGCGACAGCCCTCTTCATCACCACTCTGATTCAGCGGCGAAAGCACGTTTTCGGCGAATTTCGCCGCCTCTTCAATAATAGCGTCCATCAGGTCCTGCGTGGCCTCCTCGTAACCCGGCAAGGTCTGATACAGCTGCTCGGATTCCAAAAGCTCGTTGACTACAAAACTGATGTCGCGCAAGGGTGCTTGATACGCCGGCATGGGTTTGTCCTCGATTGCTCACCATGGACGCCTGGACAGCAGTATCGCCTTCCAGGCCCATGTGTTCAGTGTTCACATTTGACGCTAGAGCTTACCACAAGTCGATAGCCAATGCGCTCGCGGCCACCTGACGCTATCCGGTCAAAAGTGACCTAATGTCAAGGAATTCAGCACCTTGGGCCGCTGCCCAAGGTGTCAGCAGGGGTACCTCGCCCAGCAGCGGTGCCGGCAGCAGGTCAGAAAGAGTCGCCAGGTTTTCCTCGTGACAACGCATCCGTGTCCCCGGCTGGTTGGCAACCCAACCTGCCAGCTGCAAACCATCCCGCCGGATAGCCTCCGCAGTCAGCAGGGCGTGGTTAATGCACCCCAACCGCATGCCGACCACCAGGATGACCGCAGCACGCACCTGCACCGCGACATCCGCCAGCGTCTCCCGCGCATTCAGCGGCACGCGCCAGCCCCCTGCACCCTCAATCAGCACGAACTGTGCCGGCCCCTGCATTACGCCACGACACTCCTCTGCCAGCCGGCTGACTTGCAGCTGCTGCCCTTCGATCTGCGCCGCAATATGCGGTGCAATAGCCGCCTGCAAAGCGACAGGGTTGACCTGACTATAGGGCATTTTTTCGGTCATGGATTGCATGAGACAGAGCGCGTCCGCATTCTGACCACTGGCATCACAGCCTGCCGCCACGGGTTTGATCGCCGCCGTGCGCAATCCAAACGATGCCGCGGCCTCGAGCAGGGCACAGCTGATCGCCGTTTTGCCGACCTCGGTATCGGTGCCTGCGATAAACCAGGCCTGACTCATGCAGTCTCCAGGGTGCCGAATATGACATCATAGGTGGCCGGCAGCCTGCCTGCACTGCGGCGGGCTTCATATGCTCTCAACATGGCGTGCAGCGCCTGCCGGCTGGCCAGCCCGACTGGCCTGTGGCGATTCATATTGTGGGCCCCAAGGGCCTTCAACTCATCCAACAGATCCCTGACTTGGCTATAATCGGCAGCGAATGCCCGCTGCTCCATTACCAGGTGCACGCCCGGTACCTTTGCCGCAGCTGCGCGCAGCACAGCGGTGGGCAAAAACGTATTCACGTGCTGGAAGTCATCAGCCGCCGCCCAGGCTGCGCGTAACTCGCACAGCGTCTGGGGTCCCAGCGAAGTGAATACACACACACCGCCGGGCGCAAGCACCCGTGCCAGCTCAGCAAAGAGCAGCTCTGGTCGATCACACCACTGCAGCGCCAGACTGCTGAAGACAATATCGACAGACTGATTGGCCAGCGGCAGCGCCTCCGCGTCGCCCACTAGCCAGGCACAGCCCGCACCGCCGCGCGCTCTGGCATAACGCACCATGCCAGGCGCCAGGTCGAGGCCGATATAGTGTGCCGCGGGGAAACGCCGCTGCAGCGCACTGCGAAAAAACCCGGTGCCACATCCCAGATCCAACACCCTGTAAGGGGCTACTCGTAATCTATCCAAGGCCAAAAGTAACTGCTCACCTACATCGCGCTGCACATGGGCCACAGAATCGTAACTGCTCGCAGCGCGACTGAAGGAAGCGGCAATGTCGGCCTTTTCCAGCGCCCTAGGCGCGCTCTCGGGTACCCGCTGCGCAATCTCTGGGCAAAGAAAGCGAAGCATCTCATCCGCCAGCAGCTGCGGCGCTTGCAACGGTGCAAGGTGACCGACCTCCTCCAGCACCCGTATGTGAACAGAGGGGCGCTCGCGCATGACCGCGGTCATCGCCGGCCCGGGCGCCGGTACCAGCGGGTCCTGCCGTCCCCGAAGATGCAGTTGCGGTTGCTCCAGCGCGGCCAGCACAGCTCGCTGATCCAGGGTTGCAAGCCATTCCAGCCCCGTCAGCAAGTCCGGCGAAGCCACCGTGGGCCGCCCTCGCGCCTGCCCAGTCACCTGACGCAACGCGCGCAATAGGGCATACCGCCCTGGGGGCGCTCCGGCTTGCAGTATCTGGAAACGCCGCAGCGCGGCATCAGCGTCAACGCGCACTTCTGCACGCAAGCTTGTAAGGGCCTCAGCACCGATCCCCGGCCAACCCTCCTCGGCGATAAAACGGGGATTGGTGCACACTGTTACCACCGCAGACACCCGACCTGGCCAGCGACAGGCAAGCTCCAGCGCGAGCTGGCCGCCAAGGGACCAGCCGATGTAAGCCGCCGACATCGGGCAACAGGCGAGGATATCTTTAAGTACCGATTCCAAGGGACGGGCCGGCACCCCGGGTGCGCAACCTGGCAGGTCCAACAGGGTAATATTTGCCCAGGGACGCAGCAACCCCAGCAGTGGCCGCCACACTTGTCGATCGCTGCCCCAGCCGTGCAGTAGGACCAGGTCCTGGCGCGCTAGCCCGGTAGCGGGGAGGTATTCATAGGGCAGTGGCACCTAAACCTCCGCGCGACAACTGTTCCAACAGAGAGTCTACCTGATCCTCTGTGTGCGCCGCACTCAGAGTGATGCGCAACCGGGAGGTTCCCGTCGGCACCGTGGGTGGACGGATTGCCCCCACCAAAAAGCCGCGCCGCGCAAGCGCGTCGCTCAGGGCCACCGCCCGCTCGGGATCGCCAATCAGCAGGGGTTGGATAGGGCTATCCGATACGGCTAGCGGGAGCCCAAGATGCGCGGCCCCGGCGCGGAATCTCGCGACCAGTTGTCGCAGTTTGTCCCGTCGCCATTTCTCCTCTGACAGCAACGACAAAGCTTCGAGGGTAGCCGCCGCGACTGCCGGCGGCAACGCAGTCGTATAGATATAGTTGCGCGAACACTGTATCAGTCCCTCTATCAGGGACACACTGCCCGCCACAAATGCCCCGGCCGTCCCCAGAGCCTTACCGAGTGTTGCCATTAGCACAGGCACGCGTTCCACGCCCAAACCCTCTGTGCTGCCGACCCCCCGATCACCGCGCACACCAAAGCCGTGGGCATCGTCCACCATCAACCAGGCAGACTGCGCCGCGCACAGCTCTGCCAACGCTGGCAACGGAGCACTGTCACCGTCCATGCTGAAGACGCCGTCGACAACGACCAGCTTAGCGCCGTGCACTGCGGATAAACGGGACTGCAGGGCGGCGAGATCATTGTGCGCAAAGCGCCGGAACCGCGCGCCACTGGCGAGACCACCGTCGAGCAGAGAAGCGTGATTCAGCCGGTCCTCGAATAGGTAATCACCCCGTTGCAGCAGGGCAGTGAGGACCCCAAGATTGGCCATATAGCCGCTGGAGAACAACAGCGCCCGTGGCCGACCGGTAAACTCGGCGACGGCCTCCTCCAGCTCACGATGCGGTGCCAGGTGACCACAAACCAGGTGCGACGCACCACTACCCACGCCATACTCTATCGCCGCTTGCCGAAAACGCTCGACCACCCGGGGATGCCCGGCCAG
>JABSPW010000060.1 GCA_013214285.1 Halioglobus sp.
CCGTCTACAAAGTCATTTTCCAGAACGGCTCACAGGTATTCGAGGTGTTTGCTCGGCAGATTTACCAGAGTGACATGTGGGGCTTCATCGAGGTGGAGGAGTTTGTCTTCGGGGAGCGTTCCCAAATTCTGGTGGATCCGGCAGAAGAAAAGCTGAAGAACGAATTTAGCGGCGTGAAACGTAGCTATATCCCTTTGCAGGCGATCATCCGCATTGACGAGGTCGATAAGGAGGGCAGCGGCAGGGTTTCTAGCATCGGCACTGGCGACGGCAATGTCACCAACTTTCCCTCGGCGGGCTTCCCGCCCGGCTCTGAGCAAAAAGGGGGAGAGGACTAGCGCGCCTCCATGGAGGCCAGTTGTACACAGACCACAAAAGCATCCATGGCAGTTTGCAAATCGTCCAGTGACAGGAAAGTGGGCGATAGGCGGATGTTGCGGTCTGCCGGGTCCTTGCCGTAGGGGAAGGTCGCACCGGCTGGGGTCAGCTTGACGCCGATAGCGGCCGCGAGTTGCACTACCCGCGACGCCAGTCCGGGCAGCGTATCAAACGAGATAAAATAGCCGCCTTTGGGTCGCGTCCACTGCCCCATCCCGCTGCCGGTCAGTGCTGTGTCCAGAGTCGTCAGCACGCACTCAAAGCGGGGTCGGATTATGGCTGCATGAGCGGCCATGTGTTGCGACAGGGTGTCGCTATCCTTGAGCAGGCGCACATGGCGCAACTGCTCCACCTTATTGGGCCCAATGCTTTGAAACGCCATGTGCGCTTGCAATGCTTCCAGGTTGCGTGCGCCGCTGGACAGGAACGCAATTCCCGCGCTGGCAAAGGTGACCTTGGAGGTCGAGCCGAACTGGAAGACATTGTTTAGGGTGCCCTGTTCCATGCAGTGGCGGTGCAGCGACGGCAGCTTGGCCGCGTCGTCGTACAACGTGTGTACCGCGTAGGCATTGTCCCACATCACCAGAAAGTGATCCGCTGCAATCAGCCCGAGTTGCGCGATACGCTTTACGGTCTCCTCGCTGTAGACACAGCCGGTAGGGTTCGAAAAGCGCGGCACACACCACATGCCCTTGATCGTCTTATCGCTGCGCACCCGCGCTTCGACCGCATCCATATCCGGACCGTTGTCGAGCATAGGGACAGCGATCATCTCGATGCCAAGGTGCTCGCAAATCCCGAAATGGCGATCATACCCCGGGGTGGGGCAGAGGAATTTTACGCTGTCCTCGTTACCCCAGGCTGAAGCTGGCCCGGACAGCCCCACCGTCAGGGCAAAGTCGATGACGCCGTACATCAATGTCAGGCTGGAGTTGCCGCCCACGAAAGTCTCTTCCAGTGGGGTGTCCAACACCTCGGCGAACAGGGCACGCGCCTCGGGCAGCCCCTCCAGACCCCCGTAATTGCGCGCGTCCGTGCCATCTGCGGCACGAAAGTCTCCGCCCAGTATGCCGTCCAGTGCGTCGGACAAAGTTAGTTGTTCGTCGCACGGCTTGCCCCGCGTGAGATCCAGGGCCAAATGCTGGTCATGCAGCGCCCGATATTGCGCCTGCAGGTCTTGCAGACGGGTTGCCCGTTCTGCGGCTGACAGTCGATCGATGTGCACGGTGTTGCCCTCGCGTGGTCGGTGGAGAAGTGGAGCCGCCGGGCAGCAGAGTATACCGGCTCTGCCGATGTCTGCGGCGGCCAGGCTTGAAAATTCCTGGATTAACCGTATTAATGAACAGAGATACGCGGTGGAAACACCCCTGGGGGGTCGACTCGAGGTGGGAGCAGGATGAATGCTAACGAAGAACCAGTAGACGGTGAGGTGCTGTCCGCCGACGACCGCGGGGCGCCCGCAGTAGCGGATGACGTGCTGCCAGATACCTTGCATCTTATTCCGATTCCCAACAGGCCTTTCTTTCCTGGCCAGGTACAACCGGTCAATATCGACCTCAAGGATTGGAGCGGTACTTTGCAATCGGTGGCGGAGGCGGGGCACGGTCTGCTCGGCCTGTCCTACGTAGAGGGGGACAATCTCGATGGTGCCGATCCGCGCCAGTTTCCTGCCATCGGCTGTGCGGTGAGGCTGCACCGGCCGCCAATGGCACCGGAAGATAACGGACATTTCCTGGCTCAGGGCGTTAAGCGGTTTCGTATTGTGCGCTGGCTCAACGACAAGCCGCCTTATTTGGTGCAGGTGGAATACCCGCGCAGCCAGGGGGACCGCGACTCCGACGAAATCAAGGCCTATGCCATGGCGCTCATCAAGGAGATTAAGGAACTGCTGCCCTTGAGTCCGCTCTACAGTGAAGAGCTGAAGCAGTACATGGCCAATTTCAGTCCCAACCAGCCCGGTCTAATGGCGGATTTTTCTGCTGCGCTGACCACGGCGACAGGCGAACAATTACAGGAAATACTCGATACCTTGCCATTGCGCTCGCGCATGGAAAAAGTGCTGGTTTTGTTGCGCAAAGAGCGCGAGGTTGCAGAGCTGCAGGGCCAGATTACCCGACAGGTGAATGAAAAGGTCTCGGATAACCAGCGTGAGTTTTTTCTGCGGGAACAATTGAAGATCATTCAGAAAGAACTGGGCATTTCCAAGGATGATCGCACCTCTGACGTGGAAATGTTTGAACAGCGTATTGCTGAACTCAAACTGCCCGAAGCGGCGGACAAGCGTATTCGTGAAGAGCTGCGTAAGTTGTCGGTGTTGGAAACCGGTTCGCCGGAGTATGGGGTCACCCGCAATTACCTCGACTGGGCCACGAGCGTGCCCTGGGGCGTCTACTCCAAGGATAAGCTGGACCTGAAAAATGCGCGCGAAGTATTGAACGAGCACCACGAAGGACTGCACGATGTGAAAGATCGTATCCTGGAGTTTCTGGCGGTAGGTGCGTTTAAAGGGGAGATATCCGGATCCATCCTCTTGCTGGTAGGCCCGCCGGGTGTCGGCAAGACCAGTATAGGGCGCTCGGTCGCGGACGCGTTGGGCAGAAAATTTTATCGCTTCAGTCTCGGGGGCATGCGTGACGAGGCGGAGATTAAGGGGCACCGGCGTACCTATATTGGCGCGATGCCAGGGAAATTGGTTCAGGCATTGAAGGAAGTGCAGGTGTCCAATCCCGTCATCATGCTCGATGAGATCGACAAGATCGGGGCCTCTTACCAAGGTGACCCGGCCTCTGCTCTGTTGGAGGTACTAGATCCTGAACAGAACAGTGAATTTCTTGATCACTATCTGGACCTTAGGCTTGATCTCTCTAAGGTGCTGTTCATCTGTACGGCTAATCAGCTTGATACTATCCCCGGCCCTTTACTGGACCGCATGGAGACGCTGCGCCTGTCGGGGTATGTGGCGGAAGAGAAGCTCCATATCGCGAAAAAGCACCTGTGGCCTAAGCAGCTGGGTCGTCACGGACTCGCTGAGTCGCAGCTTAAGATTAATGACGCGGGCCTTAAATACGTGATCGATTCCTATTGCCGCGAGGCGGGTGTGCGTATGCTTGAGAAGCAGCTCGCGCGTATTATGCGCAAGAGCATACTGCGTCTGCTGGATGGCAAGGAGGAAAAGCTGCGCGTTGGGAGGAAAGATATCGAGGACCTCCTTGGCCAGCCATTGTTTCAGCGCGAACGGCCCTTGCGTGGTCTCGGCGTCGTCACAGGATTGGCCTGGACAGCGATGGGCGGTGCGACACTGCCGGTGGAAGCCTCGCAAATTCATACACTCAATCGAGGGTTTAAACTCACCGGTCGGCTTGGCGAGGTGATGAAGGAGTCGGCCGAGATAGCCTATAGTTATGTGGTCGCACACCTGAAAGATTATGGCTGCGATCCTGATTTTTTTGACGTCACCATGGTGCACCTGCACGTCCCTGAGGGCGCGACACCCAAGGACGGTCCCAGTGCAGGCATTACTATGGCGACTGCACTGGTGTCTCTGGCGCGTAAAGATCGTATCAAGCGACCGCTGGCGATGACCGGTGAGTTGACTCTGACTGGCCAGGTACTGCCGGTAGGGGGTATTCGCGAAAAAGTTATTGCCGCGCGACGCGCGGGCATTCTTGAACTCATTCTGCCATTCGGCAATCGGCGTGATTTCGAGGAGTTGCCGGACTACCTGAGCGAAGGCATCAATGTGCATTTCGCGCGCAATTACCGCGAGGTATTCGAATTTGTGTTTGACGAACACAAGGTGGACAAAGCATTGCACTGACCAGCAACCAACGCGAGTCCTGGTGACTCCTCGCATACTGGTCGCGCAAAGCAGCGCTCAGACAGCTTTCACTCAGTGTGGGTCTGGCTACAGAGGCTGTTGCTTCCATGTCCCTGTGTGTCGCGCGGTGACAATAGCGCGTCGCGGTGCTGGGTGTCCCTCGATTGATTGTGTCTTGTTGTCGGGGTTGAGGAAGTCCGCCAGCGAGTGAAAGGTCATCCAGTCGGTCGTGCGCTGTTCTTCGACAGTTGTCGCGGTAACGTCAACCACGCTGGGCTCGACAAAGCCTAGTTTGCGCAACCACGCTAGCAGGGTTGCACAACTCGGCAAGAACCAGACATTGCCCATGCGCGCGTAACGTCCTTCGGGTACCAGCGTGTCGCCGGGGCCACCTTCAATGACCAGCGTCTCCAGCACCAGTTGTCCACCGGGCCGCAGGCAGTCCTTCAAGTCCTGCAGATGATCCAGCGGGGACCGCCGGTGATAAAGCACGCCCATGGAGCACACGGTATCGAAGGCATGCAATTTCTTGGGCACGTCTGTCATGGACAGTGGCAGCACCCATATATGGGGTTGCTGTAAGTATTTCTGCACTGCCCAAAACTGTATGACAAACAGGGGTGTGGGGTCGATGCCAATGACTTCCGCGGCTCCTTCGCCCAACATGCGCCAGCAGTGGTATCCACTTCCGCAGCCAACGTCCAGGATACGCCGGCCCTGCAGTGGGTCGAGACCCGGTTGCAACCTGTCCCATTTCCAGTCGGAGCGCCATTCGGTATTGATATGCAGGCCAAATAATTCAAAGGGACCCTTGCGCCAAGGGTGTAGTTTGCGCAGTGCAGCTTCCAATTGGTCGCGGGCTGCGGGGGTGAGCGGCTGGTTACGGCTGGCGCTGACCCGCGACCGATCCAGATGAATACTATCGGCTTGCAGCGTGGGTAATGCGGCCAGTGCCTCCAACCAAACGGGCAGATCGCCGAACCGCTGAACAGACAGCCCCTCGGCCACCTGTTTCTCGAGCTGTTCTGCCCAGCGGTTCAGCGCGCTGTTTTGCCAGCGCGTTATCAGTGGACTGTAGTCAATCATTTCAGTGCGATGAGTGAAGCGAAGTTGAAGCATTGAAACCAGACGTTGCAACTACTGAAACCGGCGCTGGCAATGCGCTGTCGATGGTGTTCCAGCGTCTCGGGCAGTAGCACGGTATCCAGCGCGCTGCGCTTGCGTGCAACTTCCAGTTCACTGTAGCCATTGGCGAGTTTGAATTTGTGATGCAGCTCGATGTTGAGCGCATTGAGGTGCTGGTCCTCAAACGTGACTTTTTCCGACAGCACCAGGATGCCCCCCGGTTGCATGCCGTGGTAAATGTTGGCGATCACCTGATCGCGTTGTTCACGCGGCACAAACTGTAGAGTGAAGTTCAATACCACCACTGAAGCGTTCTCGACCGGCACGTCCTGCAAGTCAGCGCAGATCAGAGTCACGGGTGTCTCATGGGTGTCTGTATCGATGATACTGCGGCAGCGTGACAGCATCGCGGGGGAATTGTCTACGCTGATGATCTGGCAGCCTGTCTGTCGAATATTCTGACGCATGGCGAGGCTTGAGGCCCCAAGAGAGCAGCCGAGATCGTACAGTCTGCTGCCGGCAGCGGCATACTGCCCGGCAAGCAGTCCAGTCATCGCCACTATGGTGGAATACCCGGGTACCGAGCGTTGTATCATGTCCGGGAACACGTGCGCGACGCGTGCGTCGAACGTGAAGAGGCCCGGAATGACCAGCGGGTCAGCATAGAGTGTGTCGCGAGAGTCGGTCAACGTGAGCGGCAGGCCATGAGGCTGAAAATGTAGTAGTTGCTAGTATTTTAGCATAAAATATTAAACCGGTAGAGGGTGTACAGACTGTATTAGTGCCACCGCAGCCGCCACAATGGCGGTGGGTCTTTACTCGGGGAGCCTCGATGCCGACTTTGGATCAATGCGTTACGCCAGATCTGCGCCCGCCGCTACTGCGGCACAGTGTTATGGAGCTGGGCCGCGCGGTGATGGAAATGGGCAGTACGACTCTGTTGGCCCCCCTCTTCAAGACGCTGCCCCAAGGCGATGGCCATACTATCATGACCCTTCCCGGGTTCATGGGGGCGGACGGGTCCACGTCGCAATTGCGTCGGTTCCTTGCGCGGCGTGGATACCGAGCCGTGCCCTGGGGACTGGGACGCAATGCTGCCGATGTGCGATCGCGCAATCTGGATGATTTCCTCGCCCACCGCATCGCCACTGAGCACGCCATCGCTGCTCGGGTGGAACAGGAGTACCGCGCCAGCGGCGGCAAAGTGACGCTTGTGGGCTGGAGTCTAGGGGGGCTCTACGCGGTGGCGCTGGCCCATCGCTACCCGCGCTGGATTCGGCAGGTGATAACCCTCGGCACCCCCTTTGGTGATCCGCGGGGTACGGCGCTTTACAGTGTCATGGGCAGGGGTTATGACAATGACGCCCCCGAGGATGCGCTGCAGCGAGGGGTGTCTCATACTTACCGTGGCGGCAAGCTATGTGTGCCGGTGTTGGCCTTGTTTAGCGAAACTGACGGCATTGTCGGTGCGGGCATTGCGCAGTGTCAGGGCGACCCGGACTATGTTACCCATGTCGCCGTACTGGCCAGTCACGTGGGATTCCCCTTCAATCCAGTTGTTTTTGCTGTGATAGCCAACCATTTGGTGGCTCCCCATGCGCGCTGGGCGATCTGCCGTAGCGAGCTTCTCGGGCCACTGGTCAAGGTGGTATCGCCTACTGAGCCGCACTAGTTTGCCAGCGAGCGCGGTCTATGCTAGTTGTCGCTGCGCACCAGGCTCAGGTCTTCCGGATTGGATTTCTGCTCTGCACGAGCGTGTGGGTCGAGGCCGGCGAAGTGTGTCGCGCAACCGACGTTGCCTGTTGAACGGCTGCGCTGAACAGACTTGATGCTGCGGAGGAACTCCACCAGACTCACTTTGCCATCGTCCAGTCTTTTCATCGTTAGTTGTAACTGCAATCGTGTTCGCGTTGAAGAAGAGTATAGATTCACATAGAGAATAAGGGGCGTAAAAAGTTCCGGCGAATTGTGTGAACAATGCCAGAGCGAGAGACAGCGGGCTATAATGCGCGGCTTGAAGGACTGCCCCACCCGGAGAATTCCCCCATGCTGCATGAGCTGGAACAATTGCCCGCGGATCCCATCCTGGGCTTATCCGCCGCCTGTCGCGCCGATCCGAACCCGGAAAAAGTCGATCTGACCCTGGGCGTTTACAAGGATGAGCAGGGTGCGTGCCCGGTTTTCAAAGCGGTGCAGCTGGCCCAGCGCCAACTAGTGGAAGAGGAGGGCACTAAGGTCTACATGGCTGCCGTCGGCGATGACGATTTCAACGTGGGTATCCAGCGTCTGACGCTAGGGGTGGACAGCAGCGTGCTGGCCGAGGGGCGTGTCAGCAGTATCCAGACCCCAGGGGGCTGTGGCGCACTGCGTATTGGTGCGGAGCTTGTGCACACTGCTGCACCACAGGCTCGCGTCTGGGTGTCAGACCCTACCTGGCCAGTGCATATCCCGCTGTTGGGCAGTGTCGGCTTGGAGTTTCGGAACTACCGCTATTACGACCCGGTGACCCGAGGCGTTAACTTCGAGGCCATGATGGATGATTTGCGCGGGGCCGGCTCCCACGATGTGGTGTTGCTACACGGTTGCTGTCACAATCCCTGCGGCGCCGACCTGGGCATGCAGCAGTGGGCAGAGGTTGCAGCACTTGCCGAGCGTCAAGGCTTCATCCCTTTCATCGATTTCGCTTATCAGGGAATGGGCGATGGTCTGGAGGCGGATGCGCAGGGCTTGCGCCTGTTAGTGTCGCGTCTGCCGGAGGTGATAGTGGCGGCCTCCTGTTCTAAAAACCTTGGGCTTTACCGCGAGCGCACGGGCGCGGCCATTTTTGTTTGTCGCGACGCGGCCAATGCTACTGCTATTCTGAGCCAGTCGCAGGCGGCGGCGCGCCGGATCTACTCCATGCCTCCCGCCCACGGCGCGTTGCTGGCCGGCCGCGTCTTGTCGGATGCACATCTTGGGAGCGTTTGGCGCTCCGAGTTGTCGACTATGTGTCAACGGATTCACCGGTTGCGCCGTTGCTTGCGAGAAGCGCTGGAGAAGCAGAGCCAACGGAATTTTGCATTCATCGAGCGGGAAAAAGGTATGTTTTCCTTCCTTGGGCTCACTCCGGAGCAGACGCGGCGATTGAGAGAGGAATTCAGCGTGTACATGCTTGACTCTTCGCGCATCAATGTGGCGGGTGTTAATGCGGAGAATATCGATTACGTGGCGCAATCTGTGACCAGGGTGCTGGCTGCCACGCAATAGCGATACCCTAGTTCACCGCTGTTTTAGGCGGCTTGGTAGATCGGTTGTAGGTAGTAATCCACCAAAGATGCAGGGTAGCCGATAAGGTCGATCAAGTGTCGTCGGCAAGCCTGCATTGAAGCGCCGCGTGCTTTCCATACCGGTACACGTCGGATAAGGGTTTCAGTATATTCCCTGGGTGTGATGATCCAGGTGTTCTGTGGCACCGTGCCAAAAAAGAAATCGGCCGGACAACGGCCGATGGCGGCTGGTTTCATGTATAGCGCTAGCGTCAGCGTCTCAGCGGCACCTCGTTGTGCCACATAGCGCGTCAAAAACTGCATGGTGTCGCCCCGGTCGCAGAGGTCGTCTAATAACAAGACCACCTCGCCGCTTACGTCGAAGGACATGTCCTGCGTGACCCGCAGGCGCTCGTGGCGCTCTTCGGGCCCTTGGTACAGTGACACTCCAATGCTGCCGAACACTATCGGTGGTGCACCTGCCTGATGTCCGTTGCTCAGGTGGTCGTGCAGCAGGATGCCCGGGAGCAAACCGCCCATCGCCACCATCAAGGCGTGGGTGATGCAGGCCCCGTCGGTCACTGCCGCCCGCTGGTAGCGGTGCACCTGCTTAGCCACATCAAATACCGCAAGGGCCTCTACTGCGTCTGGTATCAGTAGAAAACGTAGCTCGTCATCCGGCACGGTCGCACCCGCGGGTTCTCGCCAGAAATCCAGATCGATGTCAGCAGGGTGACAGCGCAGCTGCTCGAGGTAAGTGCTCATAGTGACTCCCCGTTCGTGTGGCGGTGCGTGTTTATTGTAGCGAAGATTGGCATCTGGGCGCGTTGTGAAGTCCGTGCATAATCAATCTGAACAGAACCGTGATGCGTGTTACAGCGACTGGTTTCAGCGTTCTAACCCGTATAGAGTGTCAGCGACGCAGCTTGGGATGAAAGTTGTATGCTGATAGCAGAGCAGAGCCGTAACGACCGGCAGGTGTCGACCTGGCTGTTGGTTTGCGCCGTGGTCGTGTTCGGTATGATTCTGCTCGGCGGTGTTACCCGGCTAACCCACTCGGGTCTGTCCATGGTCGAGTGGAAACCCCTTATGGGTGTGATCCCGCCCATGACGGAACAGGACTGGCAGGCTACTTTCGACAAGTACAAACAATTCCCGGAGTATCAGAAGGTCAACACGGGTATGGATCTCGGCGGTTTCAAGCGTATTTTTATGTACGAGTATCTGCACCGCGTCCTGGGTCGGCTGATTGGTGTGATCTTCGCAGTTCCGCTGCTCTATTTCGCCGTTACCCGGCGACTGCGCCCGGGTCATGCGCCGCATCTTGTGGCGCTGTTTGTGCTGGGCGGCCTGCAGGGTCTTTTGGGCTGGTACATGGTCAAGAGCGGACTGGTTGATAATCCGCGGGTCAGCCAATACCGCCTTGCAGCTCACCTGGGCGTTGCCGTCGCCATCTACAGCTATATGCTGTGGTTGTTATTTGACCTGGTGTTCACGCCGGTGCAAAGATCCGTCCGGCGGCCGCTGGCGGGCTGGTCTGTAGTCATGGTAGTCCTCGTTTACCTGATGACGTTGTCCGGCGCCCTGGTTGCGGGGACGCGTGCCGGTCTCGTCTATCCCACCTGGCCGCTGATGGGAGACACCTTTGTCCCTCCCGGTCTATACGCTGGTCATCCCGCCTGGCGTGCGGCTTTTGAGGATGTTGTTACCATTCAATTCAACCATCGTATGCTGGCGTACCTGCTGATTGCCGTGCTCAGTGTGTTCGCGTTCCGTTGCTACCGCAGTGCAACGGATGGGCGTGGCCGCCTGGCACCGGTGCTTCTGATGGTCGCGCTCGCCGTTCAGGTGATGCTGGGTATTAGTACCTTATTACTGCATGTGCCTGTAGGGCTTGCAACGGCGCATCAGGGCGGTGCGGTGATACTGCTGACGGCAGCGCTGTTCCTCTGTCACGTGCAGTTGAAGCAATAAGGATTTGCAAGAGGTCCGACGCCGTTTGCTACCAGTATTGGAGATCGGAATCGTCTTCCCTACGGCCGTTACTGCTGCGCCGGTCACTTTTGTTTAAGTCAAACCGGACGTTGTTGCGCCGGTCTATACCGGAACGCCGTTTAATTTTGCGTCTATCCAGGCCAGTGTATGTCCCCTCTCTCCCCGGCTGGAATGCGGCACCGCTACCTAGACCAGGATCCCGTGTATAGAAACTCGACGTCTCAGCGACTTCCGCACCATCCTCGACAGGATTACCTGTTTCGAAGTCGAACTCCGCGAGTTGCCTGGTCTTGAGCGCATCCTTTGACACCGGCGCATCGACATCGTTCTTCCGAGTCGGCACGGCGCCATAGACGCTATCGGTTGCGTGGGACGGGTCTTTGGTCTCGAATACAGCTTTTTTGGACGACATATTGCGTGTCCTCACAGGCATCAATCATGATGCTATGAGTGTGACAGAGTATGCCGGGTAGTGCACCCGGGCCAGACACAGAAGTGATATCTCTTTGTGAACTGTGTCACAGCCGGGAGGCGCTTGCACTCGGCGCCCAACACGGCGCCGCAGCGCGTGTAGAGTGGTGTATCCGACAACAAAGCGCTAACAGACACGCGTCATAACGCAGCGCAAACTTGTGAGTAAAGTCCTCGATCCTGCCCAGACAAAGGGGAGGCAAAGTTAGGGCTAGACAGACAGTGCGGCAATACGACTGAGGTGACTGTAGGGCAGACCGGACGCCTCGTGCCAGCGGTTGAAGGCCTCCTGAATCCGGCGCAATTCGCGCTGACTGGTGGGTTTGTCTCCGATATCGAGGCCACCGCGCTGCAGGCAGCGCACGACATCATCGGTAACAATGAAGGTATCTTTGCCCATATTGCGCAACAGGCGCTGTCCCGTCATACCGCCGAGGCGGCTGCCCCGGTTTTTCAGAAGATTGAACAGGTCGATCAGTTCGCTGCCAGGCCAAGGTGCTATGAATTTTCCGAAGCTGCCGTATTCGTGGGCGATATCGAGAACGAAACGGGCGTTGGACTGCACGCACAAGACCTTTTGCCGGTTACGGATGATGCGTGGGTTTTGTGCAAAGCGGTCGATCTGCTCCGGGCTGAGCATGACGATTCGGTCGGGCGGAAAACCGAAGAAGACATCTTCGAAGTCATCCCATTTGTGGTCCACGACACGCCACACGAAACCTGCCTGGAAAATACAGCGCGTCATCTGTGCCAGCCAGCGACTGTCTTCCGTTCTAGCGAGCGCACGTGGCGACTTGATTTTCGGCACCATGCTCTCGAGCAGCGCGCTGCCCCCGTGATGCTTCTCGGCCCGCTTCAGGACTGTGGGAAAGCGTTCCAATTAATTGCTGTGGCTGCCGTCGCAAAGGGGGCCATTGTTACTGCTTTTGCAGCCACAAAAGAATACTCTGTCGTCCGCAGTGGCATCGAAGCGAACCGGTGAAAATCCGGTATTCTGGTGGGAACCATCGCAAAACGGCTGGCTAGCGCTGAGCCCACAGGCGCACCAGAAGTAGGCATGGCCCGCTTTGACCTCAACGCCATAAGGGGTATCTGCGGCGCGCTTTGGCTTATCCATGGTAGAGATCCTCCAAAAGTAGTGGTTTGGGGGTGGGTGAATAGGGTGTCAGACACAGCATTACAGGCAGTTGGTCTTTAATAGCAGTCGCTTGAATACGATAGCGTTGTGATCCTCAATATCTCTTTCGGGTTCCTCCGCGAGTTCGACATTCGGAAAACGATTGAACAGCTCCGTCATGGTCAGAAATAGCTGGCGCTTGGCCAGCGCGGCGCCGATGCAATAGCGTGGACCGTAGCCAAACATAACATCTGGACTGAAAACTCGCTCCACATCAAAATCGCCGGGATTGTCATAGTAGTCCGGATCGTGGTCTTTCAGGTGAGGCATCATTAGAACCATGACGCCCTTACGCAATTGCTGGCCCATAAACTGCATAGCGCTTGGGGCATAGCGTGCGAAGCCCATCTTCGAGGATACACCCCAGCGATTGATCTCGCTAAACGCATTGGAGAATGTGTCGGGCGAGGCGAGAGCTTTTGCGATCTGTCCGCGGTCGTTTTTCAGTAGGGCGTACACCGCCCACTGTTGGGCGACCAGCGTGGTATCCGCACCAGCACCGATCAACGCCAGGATCAGCGTAATGATGTCGCCTTCAACGAACTTCTCGTTGTCCTTTTCAATGTTCAGCAAGGTGCTAAGGAAATCGTCCTGCTCTGGTGCTCTGCGACGCTCCTCGATCACTTCCTTTATGATATCAATGGCCTTGTTGCAGTTCTGTCGAGCAGTCTCGCGGCGCTGGTCTGAAATCGTTGGGTTCCAGGTTTCAGTAAAGGTGGTAATCACGTGCTTAATGTCGGACCAATACTTTTCTGGAATGCCTACCATGCGGGTAATCGAGATAAAAGGGATGTGATTAGAAATCATTTCTTTATAGTCAAATATCTCGGGCTTGCCCAAGGTGTCAAACAACCTCTTCACCTCTGGTTCGATCTTGGCTTGAATCGCGTCGACTACGTTGCGAGAAAATGCGGGTGACACCACCTTGCGTATCAGCCGGTGATGCTCTGGATCTGATAACAGACTGTGACCGATCATGGCCCTTTCGAAGTTACTCCACTGGTCTTCCGGTGGACGGGTAGGGGCGAACTCCCAATCGTAGAAATCTGACGACAGCGGCTCTTTGTGCCAGCACTCCAGGATGTCGGGCATGCGGGTGACAATCCATGCCTGCCAGGGTTCATACCAGACGATGGGTGCGCGCCTGGCAAGTGCCAGGCACTGAGGAATAGGGTTCTCCAGATACGCCTGAGAATTGGGGTTGAACTGCTCTTCAATGGGCGGCAGAGCCTCGACGACGTTGGCCATGCGTTTCTCCTCCAGTGCACGCGTGAGGTCACTTCGCGCGGATGCAGCTCACTACGGCTAATAACAGGGACAGATACGATACCAGCAATTATGTCGTTCAAGTATACAGATGTATACCTTTTGAGGGTTCCGGGTACTCCACGATTGGCAGAACGCTCCAATGGCTCCCACTCGGGTTACAGTGTGTGTTTCATAACGGTAATCTGCCCGATCGATGGAACTTGTCGTTTTTGACCTGGATGGCACTCTGTTGAACGCCAATGCGGAAGTGTCGAACTACACAGCCGCCACGTTGCGCCAGTTGCATAGGCGCGGCATTGCTTACACCGTCGCCACCGGCCGCACATTGCATGGCGCGCGTGACCTGCTGGCGGGCCACGGCTTCCAACTGCCGCAAATATATAAGAATGGAGTGATGATCTGGCAGCCAGAAGCTGATCGTTACAGCGCGGAGACCGTGCTAACGGTAGTGGAAATTCGCGTTGTGCTGGACGCGTTTCGCAGTGTTGATGTCACCCCATTTATTTTTACCCTTGAGCCGGACAACGAGCACGTGGTTTACCACGCGCCGCCAAAGCATCCCGCCGAGCAGCGCTTGCAAAAGCTCTTCGCAGATGATCGCGCGATGATCCTGCGATCGCTGGTGGACATGCCACAGGTGGCGGCGATCACCAACATTAGCGCACTCGGTTCTGCTGAGGCGATTGGCGCGGTGGTGAACCTGATTCGCGGTGAGGACCATCTCGTTGCTTACGCCGGCTATGCGCTGGAAGGGGAAGGCCTGCACTGGGTCGATATTCATCACAGTGCCGCCAGTAAAGGCGATGCAGTGGCTCAATTGAAAAAAGATTTGGGCATGAGTCAAGTGATCTGTTTTGGTGACAGTGATAATGATCTCAGCATGTTTGCAGTGGCCGACGAGTGCTATGCGCCCGCGAATGCAAAGCAAGTAGTACTGGACGCGGCGACGGCTGTCATCGGCCATCATGACGAGGATGGCATTGCACAGTGTCTGCGCAAGCGCTTTGATCTGAAGTGATACTGGTCGCTAGCTTGCGGTGTCGTTTAGGTAGCGGTCGACGCTGCCTGCCTGGCCGGCCATACATTGCCGCGGGTCAGGGTCTCATTACATAGCAGTGCACAGAGGAATACGATGCTCGGCATCAGCTGGATGCTGAGTCGCCCCACGCCGGTGAAGTTGGCCGAGCCCATCCAAAACACCGTAAATAGGAATAGAAACAGGAAGGCGGCTACGGATAAGGCTAGTGCTGTGCCGATACCGCGATACTTTCTGGTGACTGACCATGGCAGAAGCAGGGCGAAGCCTGCACATACGGCGATTAGATAGGGCAGAAGATGCCAATTAGCATGCAGGAAGAGGCTTTTGATGACGCCCATCAATCCTTTCATGCTGAGGGGTGTGAACTGCTGCAGGAACGGGTGCAGCGAGCCTGGTGCAAATTGCCGGAACACTATGAGCAGCGCCAATCCGAGACTGGCCAGGAGCACCAGTTTGAGTAGTGCGTGGCGTGTTGCGAGCGCGACAATCAAACCGGGTAACAACATCAATGCCCACAAGAAGCCTTCCATTTTCAGGCGCACACAGGCGAAGGCAAATAACACAAGCAATACCATCTGCCAGGTCTGTCTGTGCAATACCCAGTTGTGTAATGCCATCAATGCCGCGCAGTAGCAGGCACCAAGAAATAGATCGGCGTAGCCCGCCAATGCGACGTGAGTATTGATTAGTGGCATGGAGAGCAGGAAATAGGTGAATGTCATGGCGATCGCGGGCCCCACTTCGGCACTCCGCAATTGCCCGTAAAATGCAGCGCCCATCGCCAGTAGGCACATCAGCCACGGTAAGTTCATCAGACTCTCGTCCCAGCGACCTATCGACAGGTTCATCCAGACCTGGAGCAAAGGTACAGTGGTCGGGTAGTTCGGGTGGCGATCGGTGTACATGCCCGCAGCGGGGTTATCCAGCCAGGTCTCTTTGTCGACGAACGGCACCAGGCTCTGGTGCTCGAACCAGACCCGCGCTTTGGTAGCCCAGTGCATGGTTGCATCCCATGGAAATAGCGGTCGCCATAGTACTTCCAAGCCAAGGGTTGCTACCCGAATGGCGATGAGGCACAGAAGGAAAATAAATAAGGCGCGCTGTGCGACGGACATCGTGCTGATGACGCGCAGTTCCTGCCATGGTGCATCGGATCGCGGGTGAGCAGACACCGTCATTGCCGCCGCTAACAGGATAAATAGCGCGACGATGCAGCCGGTTAGTGTAAAAGATAGCGGCAGATCCAGAGCGTCCAGCAACCACATGATTTGCGCGATAACAATCCATCCCATCAATGCACCATGGCCCCAGACCAGCGCGCTGCGGCCTCGGGCAGTGGCGGGGATGAGTAGATTTAACCAGAACCCTCCGAGCAAGACCGGCAGTGTCAGCGCCAACAGTATGAGTAGGACATCCACCTATTGTAGCCTTATCAGTTTGCCGGAAGCAGAGTTGAAGAGCAGCTTTGCCGGGAAGTATTTGGTCTCGGGTCGTCTGATGCCCTTCGCTCTATGCAGCAGCACGCGCGTGGGACCGAGCAGCAAGACGTAGTCGCCCTTGTGCATACGCTCCGGGTCGGGGATTTGGGGACCCCCCAGTTTCCAATACGAATTAAAAGGATACAGGTAGTACGCTGCGCGCATCCCCCGGTACAGGTCATCAGAGGCGACAAAGATCCGTGCATTTGGCGAATCAATATGCTCTTTTACCTGGGATATAAAAGCAAAAAGTCTGCCGTCAGGTCCCGCGAGCAGCTTATCTTCGGTCGTCTTTCCGGCGAAGGTGTGGTGCGAGTGAATAACCTGATGTGTCAGTCGCTTTTGCCAGATCAGGTCGAGTCCGAACCAGCAGACCAAAAAGATCATCCCCACATCGGTCCAGCTGAAAGCCCGTTTCGTGAACAGCACGATGAGGCCGTAGATGGTCAGGCTGAGGAGGAGCCATGACATGACCAGTGGTACAGGATAAAAAGAGGCTACTTTGGCCACTCCGGTGTGTGTGTTCATTTGCGCCCTTTTCCATGGCGCGAAGCTGGTCAGGTCGCTGACGATGGCACGTAATTGCCGTGATGGCGCGGCGGGGTGCAAAGATAGATCCTTAATGCGCAAGGTCTCGCCCGTAATCAACCTGAGTTCGACAGCCTCTACTGTGCCTTGCCAACCTGCGAACTCGTTTAGAGATAGCCAAACCGATTCAGGGTGGGGTGCCTCCAGTTGATACCAGTCGCTCTTTTGACCATCGGCGGTGATGGAGACACTGATGGTCAGGTCGGCCGGTGGATCGTCTATGGCGATATGCATGAAGGGATAATCTTGTGCTTCGATGCCACCGGTCGCTCGTTTGAGTACAGCGTTATTTAGCAAGGGATTGAATTCCAGCCCGTCAGTGCTTGATGTGCCGTTGGAGCGCGCCAGGGGAGCCGGTTCCTCGGTCAGGTAGACAGAAGGTATTCCGGATTTCCCGGATGTCGGTGGTGCAAAGAGCTGTGTCAGTATGACGATCAGGGCAGCCGCACCCAGCAGCAGGGACAAGCCTGTGACTTTCAACATACAGCGAAACTTATTGTTGTCGTTGGCAGCTTGATCGTAGCAGACTTTACCCGCCGGATGATGCGTCTGCGCCACAGCTTTGGTTATATTCCCGCCCAAACCCCTTCGATTACGAGGCGTCTCTTCGGTAAGCTGAGTCGCTATACGTCTCTGCCGGGGATTGCTTGGATTACGCCTGCTGTCGTCGCAGCATCAAGGGATTTGCGCGAGCACGGGGCATACCAGACCACTGAAAATGGAACGTTCGCGCATGACAGGAGTGAACTATGAAAAGGCCCGGCCAGAATTGGTTATTATCTGGCGGTGGTTCAGCGGCGGGCGATCACTGCTAATGCTGACGCTATTACTGCCGCTGGCAGGTTGCGGTGGCTATGAACTGAAAAACCTCGCAAAGTCAGACACTAATCTGGTGACGGACCAGTTTATCGACAAAACGCGCAGTAATGTCCGAGAGCTGGTTGTGATGCTGTATGAGCGTAACCCCGACCAGTTAGCCAGGATTCCCGGGATGACTGTGGAGGGGCGTCTCGCGCAGTTAAAGGTGCACCGATACAAGCTCCAGTTCCCTGAGCTGGGCTATCAGCAAGGCATCGATGCCATGAATCTGGCCTTTGACCCGGACTATGCGGGGGACCGTGTTTTCGCCCTGGTGGTTGGGCTGGGTAGCATGTTGCGTCAGGCTTACGCCTACCAGCCAGAAATGTTTCTCCCCGATACGCTGGATGCCGAGGTGTTGCTGACCAGTGCCAGCAATGTGGAGATGTTATGGTGGAAATTGAAGAACACCCGTGGACCGGGTGGGCAGCACCTGATCGTGACCTATGAGCATCGCGGGGTGGTAGACCACCTGGGGATTGAGCGCCTGCTGGGTGAGATCGTCGTGCTGCAGGAAATGATGGCACAGATTGTGAGTGATTCTCGTCACCGCGCAGTGACAGGCGCTGTTCACGGTGCGGTGCAGGTTGTGTCCAAGGCTTTTATCCCCCTTCCGATATAGGGGCTGTCATGGCATTTGGAGCGCGCGGAAATAGGCAGGGGACGGCGTGAAAAAATACGGACTATTCGTGCTGTTATTGGTCAAGAGCCGACTATATACTCCGAGGGGTTGCATCATTCACCTCTAAGAATCGGAGATCAGATAAATGAAAAAAATGCTACCCGCACTGGCTCTCTCCCTTGCTACCAGCTCCGCACTTGCACTCGGTCCCATGCCCAAGGAGGCAGGGTTTAGTGGGGAGGTCCAGTTGGGTGCTGCTGGTGGTCCCGTAAAGACGAACTTTCTGGCAGAAGCCGTTACCATAGATCTCAGCAACGACAAGATCTACGATTATACGTCGCCCACAGAAACTACGATTATTGTCCCTAGCCTGCAGTTTGAGGTGGGGTATACTTTCTCAGGCGGCAATACGCGAGTGCGTCTCGCCAATGGTGCAGTGGAAAACTCCCTCGACTTCTCTTTCAATACCCTTCTCGGCTTGCGCCACGACTTCGACTCACTGGGGAATATTGAAATCGCAGCGCTGCTGCCGACACCGGGGGTCAAAGTATGGCAAGATCCGTATTTGTTAGATCAGAAGCGTCGCAGCACGGACCGCGATTCGACAGGCGCCCATCTTGCTTGGGACCGTATTTTTGGCAGTGGTTTAGAGTTTGTCGGCAGCTTCCGCAAAAGGGATATCGAGAACGAGCGCAGTGGGAACAGCATTGGGATATTGAGCCCATCGCAGCGCGATTTGCTGGACCGCCAGGGTGATCTGTACCGCTACGAGCTGGGCTACATGGTCGATGTTGGTGCAATAAAAGTGCGACCCAGTGTGGCCTGGATTGATCGCGACCTGGACGGCGGTGCGATGGCTCAAGACGGTTTCGAGATCGGTATAGGCCTGCTCTATCAAGGCTCGGGGTACTCCTGGTTAAACCGTGTGGCTTATCAGGATCTCGATGGTGACCGCGAGAACCCGATCTTTGTCGGCAAGACCAACGATGCGGAGGTCTATGTGTTTGCCAGTGAGTTGCGTATTCCAGAGCCCTTCGGCTGGGATAACTGGTTCACAGCCGTAGGCTTGGCCTGGGGTGAGAACCAGGCGGATATCAAGTTCAATAAAAGCTCCGCGGCCATTTTTGCTGCGCGCCTGGGTCGACGGGTCTAAGTATTGTAAGTGCATTAAAACCCCTGGCCATGCGCCTGCCGGGGTGTTTTAGCTTGCTTAGCGCATTTGGATACGGACG
>JABSPW010000061.1 GCA_013214285.1 Halioglobus sp.
TACGCGTCGGGCGGCAAGTGTGTCTGTGGACCGGGACCGCCCATACCTCACAGTGCGCGCCAGGTGCTTGACGCAGTGAAGGCTGCCCAGAACTGATGGTTGGAGTGGGTCTTACTCGGCCATGACAGACTTCGCCCTACAGACATTACTGCAAAGAAACCGACGCACGCTGGCGAAAGCTATAACATTGGTTGAAAGCACACTTCCCGCACATCGTGTTCTGGCACAAAATATTCTTGAAAAGATCCTGCCACACAGTGGCAAGAGCATTCGTATTGGCATCACCGGCGTGCCGGGTGTCGGAAAATCTACCTTCATAGAAGCGTTCGGCTTGCATCTTATAGCGCAGGGCAAGCGCGTCGCGGTACTCGCCGTCGATCCTAGTTCGCCAATCGCAGGTGGTTCTATACTCGGGGACAAGACACGAATGGAACAACTTTCGCGGCGGGAAGAGGCGTTCATACGCCCCACACCGGCCGCAGGTGCGCTGGGCGGTGTTGCACAAAAAACACGAGAAACCATGCTGTTGTGTGAGGCGGCGGGCTACGATGTGATCCTGGTTGAAACCGTGGGCGTAGGGCAATCCGAGTACCAGGTTGCCGGAATGGTAGATTTTTTTATGGTCTTGATGCTGCCCGGTGGCGGTGATGAGCTGCAGGGTATCAAGAAGGGTATTATGGAGCTGGCAGATGCGTTAGTGATAAACAAAGCGGACGGGGAAAGCGAAACGCTCGCCGCGATGACGCAGCGACAGTACACCAGCGCTATGAGCCTGGTGCAGCACAATAGTCTTTGGGAGCCTCGCGTGATGACCTGTTCCGCTCTGATACCAAGTAACATCGACGCCGTCTGGGATATGGTGCTCGAATATGAGGCGGCTCTGCATCAGGCTGACGGTTTCGACAATCAGCGTGCGCAACAGAATCTCGATTGGATGCGCGAACTGATGCACGAGATGCTCCTACAGAGGCTGTCCGAGAACGAACAGGTCAAGGCCATACTGCCTGGACTTGAAAAGTCGGTACAGCGGCAAGACATTACCGCGTTAGCCGCAGTGCAAAGGGTGATGCAGGAACTCACCTCCGAACACAAGGATTAGAGAATACTGTCGCTGTACAGACCTTGGCAATATAGATTTCTCGGAAAGCGTTACGAGCCTATACGGTACTCCGCCTTTTGAGGTGAAATGCTTTGGTCAATGCGAATAGAAATCCTCGGCTTAACATGGTGATCGAGTGAGGGTCGACGTATCTCCAGGGCTAGTGATCTTGTGATTGAGGCTACAAATCAACGCGTTTCTGGCCCCGGGAGAGAATCGAAACTGGCGTGGTAATAGGCGCTGTCAGCAACAATACCCAGGTGCACGCAATGCTTCGATTAGACACTCTCTGCTCAAATGCAAGTTCGTATTTTGATAGATTCTGCCGGGCCCAAAAAAAACCTGCTGTTACCGAAGATCGTTGATAGCGTTATCTATCAGACGCAGACAAGGCGGACCGTGATGCATAATTTACTCATATCAAATAGGACGAAGTGAGACGTCCAGGCTCACTGCATGGGTAGGTGTTCGGTGAAACAAGCCCTTCACCCTTGTTTTTGTCGGTCCTGACAAAGCTTATTTTGGAAGACGGGTATGCGCGACAAATCATTTATTTGTTCTATACTGGAGGCTAACGGTTGCTAGAGGGCAAGACTTTTAGCATCGAATTCTCTCGAGTTCGTCATATTCGTAATGGGAGCAATGAGAAAATGGCTATACCTAGCGCAAAATTCGCGTCGACCCTTGTTCTTCTGTGGAACATTCCAGGCGCTATAAGTGCCACCGCTCCGGAGTTGGATCGGACCAAGATTCCCGTAGCAGCGCCCGATTATCCCGCGATAACCGAAATCGATGCTACAAAGGTCAAGCCACCACCACTGCAAGTCATTGCCCCTCCTCAAAAGGCCCCGAACATCGTTCTGATCATTACCGACGATGTGGGCTACGGAGTTCCCAGCACGTTCGGCGGGCCAGTCGATACGCCAGCACTGGATCGCCTGGCTGAAAGTGGATTGAGCTATACCCGATTCCATACGACATCGCTCTGTTCACCCACCCGCTCGGCTCTGAAGGCTGGACGAAACCATCATATGGTTAACGTGGGCTCGGTTCAGGAAATTGCCACAGCGTTTCCAGGCAACACTGGGCAGATTCCTAATACAACCGCTCCGCTCGCCGAGATCCTTCGTTTGAATGGCTATAATACAGCCGCCTTCGGCAAATGGCATGAAACGGCGCTGACCGACACTAGCGTATCGGGTCCCCAGCACAATTGGCCTAACCGTCAGGGGTTCGAGAAGTTCTATGGCTTCATTGGGGCGGAGGTAAACTTCTTTCGGCCCAACATTCATGACGGCTTTGCGTTGGTCGATACTGAGAAAACCCGCGACCCCGATTATCATTTTGATGCAGACATCGCCGATCAGGCCATTAATTGGATGAAGGCCCAGAAAGCCATGACGCCTGACAAGCCCTTCTTTGTCTACTTTGCAACCGGGGGCGTTCATGCTCCGCATATGGTCCATAAGGAATGGGCGGATAAATACCGCGGAAAATTTGATCAGGGTTGGGACAAGCTTCGTGAGGAAACCCTGGCGCGGCAACTGGAAGAAGGGATCGTTCCCGAGGGAACTGTTCTGGCGCTCAAGCCCGAAGAGGTTGATGACTGGGATTCCCATACGGACGAAGAGCGACGACTCTACGCCAGGCAGGCAGAGTTCTTTGCCGGACTCGTCGAGCACACCGACTATCAGGCCGGCCGAGTCGTTGAAGCGCTGGAAGATATGGGCATTCTCGACGACACGCTGGTCATCTATATCTCAGGCGACAATGGGACCAGTGCCGAAGGCGAGCGCGATGGCTACTTCAACTGGTACTCGATGATGAATCGCTATCCGGAGTCGGTTGAGTATCAACTCTCTCGCCTTGACGAATGGGGTACCATCAACAGCTACCCCCATATGGCGGCTTCGTGGGCTGTGGCCTTTGACGCACCCTTTGCATGGACCAAACAGGAAGCTGGTGACTTTGGCGGCACCCGAAACGGAACCGTCATCCATTGGCCCAATAGGATCAAGGCGCGTGGTGAAAAGCGCGACCAGTTTAGCCATGTGATTGATATTGCTCCGACAATTCTTGAGATCGCCGGGATCCCCGAACCCGAGTACGTCAACGGGGTCAAACAGATCCCGATGCAGGGTACCAGCCTCGTCTACACCTTCGATGATGCTGACGCAGAAGAACGCCACAAAACGCAGTACTTTGAAATGGTCGGGAACCGAGGGATCTATCATGACGGGTGGTTTGCTCGGGTGATCCAGACTACTCCATGGAATCCCCAGTCGCGTTATCCGATCACCAGTAAGGAAGGTTGGGAACTTTTTGACCTGCGCAACGATTTCTCGCTCAGCAAAAATCTTGCAAAGGAAAATCCAGAGAAGTTGAACGAGATGATAGAGATCTTTATGGAGCAAGCCGTGGAGAACCATGTCCTGCCGATCGATACGCGCTTACTGGAGCGCATGGATGCCAAAACCGCCGGGCGAAATGATTTGATGAGTGGTCGGACGTCTCTGACGGTCTTCCCGGGCATGATAGGCATGGCTGAAGACACGTTCCTCAACGTGAAGAACACTTCCAGTCGTGTGACCGCCGTCATCGAGCCCCCGAAAGATGGTGAGGCCAATGGCGTTATTTTGGCGCAGGGCGGAAGTCATTCAGGTTGGGCGCTTTATGTAACCGACGGTTACCCAGCCTTTACCTACAACTTTCTCCAGCATCAGATCACCTCGTTAAAGTCTTCTGAACGACTGCCGAAAGGACGCTCCACTATCACCTACACATTTAACTATGACGGCGGTGGGCGAGGAAAAGGCGGAACGGCTATTTTGGCGATTAACGGAAAGGAAGTCGCTCGTACACGTATCGAGCGTACCATCATGAACGCCTATACCGTGGATGAAACTACCGACGTGGGCGTTGATCTATCAACCCAGGTTGCACAGGATGTCTTCCCCACTGCAAAGGATTCATTGTTCAGGGGGACGATCGAAAATGTGACGGTAGAGATCATTGATGAAGATAGCGAAACCGCCCAGCCTGTGGCGCAGCAGAAGACCGAGGGTCTCCAGATACGGGCGTCTTCATGAAATTGCGCGCATGTGAAGGGACCGACTTATGCACGCCGGCCCCCTCATGCGCGCACGGTATCCCTATCCTCTACTGGCGCGCCGATTAGGAGCGAACGGGCCGGTTGTCAAAGATCCCTCGTGCAGGGCACAGAGTGGTCGGATAATCCTCCCTTTTTTAGCTTTCACCAAAAGTAGAAGGTTTGCCGCCATCAATGCTGGTCGGCCGCCATTGGCCTTGTGAGGCCGTTCAAGATTGTAAAACCATAGCCACTGGGTCGCATAGTCCCGCACCTGCTCAAGGCTTTCGAACAAGTTCTTGCTTACCCAACTGTGCCGGATTGTTCTGTTCGCCGGTTCAATGTAAGCGTTCTGCTGCGGCTTGCCCGGGTGAATATATTCAATTCGAATGCCCCGCTTCCTGGCCCAGGATGTGAATTCATGACTGATAAATTCCGGGCCGTTGTCGCAGCGAATCGCCGTAGGTTTTTAGCGCCACTCCAGCAACTGGTCAAGTACGCGGATGACTCGAATTGCCGGCAGCGTAACGCCGCCCCGATGGCCAGCCCCTCGCGACGAGATGGCTTTACCACTTTGTTTGCAGTGCATCCCAGGCTATCGCGGCCTTGATATGCGCCTCAGCGTGCATCTTCTTCAGCCTGGGGTTCGCGTCTTCCAGTTCCTCCAGGCGCTTTTTCATGGACGCACCTATGCCGCCGTATTTGGCCCGCCACTTGTAGAACGTCGCTGAACGCATGCCGTTTTCCGGCACAACTCTGGAATATGGGTGCCAGTCTGGGCTCTTTGAAAATGGCCATGATCGGGGTGTCGCTGCATTTCGATGTCTACCTGTAGACTCTCCTGCGCTTAGGTTACGAGAAAATTCTACTTTTGGCTCCTGCTAGATTTAGGGGTATTTACTTGCAAATAAAAAAACGGAAGCTGAGTGACCAGCTTCCGTTAGCAATGACCTGGATGGCCAAAGGTTACAAATTAGGGAAGAGCACGCTGTCGATGATCCAAATAAGTCCGTTGGATGCCCGCACGCCCTGACAGGAGATGCCAGCGTTGTTAACGCGGGGGGTTTGATCATATCGGGAATAAAACACGTATTGGCCCTGGAGAGTTTTGCGACGGAATCCTTCAACGTAACGGCGGGGATCATTGCGCGACGGGGTGACGTGGTATGTCAAAACCGACGTTAATAGATCGATATCACCGACAATCGCACCGAGGATATCTACTGGCAAGCTCTGGAAAGCCTCATCGGTAGGTGCATAGACAGTAATGTTTTCGGTCGTAGACAGGGCGCCATCAAGACCGGCATCGACTACGGCGCTGGCCAAAATCGAAAGTGACGGGGTCGCAAGGGCCGCGTCGACGACATTGCCGGGAAAGTCCTGGATGTCAATGGAGAGGCATTCGCCCATGTTGGAAGGTTGCGCTATTACGGCATTGGACCAGCCAGCAATAGCGAAAATCGTTACAAATATTGTTAGTGAAAGCTTTTTCATAGCTTGCTCCTGATTTGAAAGTGGTGTGACCGCGCCCAATGCTTGCACGTCCCGGCGCAACACTTTGTATGCTCGATCAGACGTAATTACGGGAGCTGCAGGAAACAGATCACCGAGATAAAAAAAATTCCGTTAAAAGTCGCCGTGTGGCCGCTGACGCCTTAGAAGGATGATGAGTAGGTCGCGTAATCGCGCGAGTTAGGAATTAGAGCAGATGGGGGCCCGCACCGCGGCTGATCATAGAGACGTCACCCCAGCCGTCTGTGTTGAAATCTGTCTGGTCTATGTCAGCACCGTGTCGCGAGCGACCTCTGCAATCACGAAGATACCGTCAGTAATTTGAATGCACTTACCGTCAACTAACTGCGTAGTGCAGTTCATAGGATCGTTCATGATGTACCCGCCATAGTACAGGACTGCGGGCTGATCTGACGGTGGCGCAGGCAAAACGCCGACTCGGGCATCCCACAGTTTCACCCGCGCCGCGAGGAGTTCCCAACCCGTTTGGGGTGTTAGCGCGTCCCAATCTGCGGCGCCGAGGCACTTGCTCGATATCTCGATATCACATACCCGGGCGTGTTGGGAAAAGGGCGGATTTTCAGCAGAAAACACCCTGTCCTCCAGGTGCAGCGCCCAGTCGTGACCATTGATAATCTCGGCTGCAACCAGTGGACCGGCAATTGTGACAGGCGCGATCCACACCGTCCTTAACAGGTTGAAAAGTTTTTTTTGGCGTTAGCCTCGCCGCACGGCCTGCTGGCCCTGCGCGACTGTCTGCGCCGCGGGCAGTTATAAATGAACCTATCGGCTGCTCCTATGCTATTAATCGGTGCAGGGTGCGGATCCCGGGAGAACCAAACAGCTGCTAGAATCCATAGGCGCGTTTACGGTCGGCGTCTTGCTCTGCAATAAGCCGCGCAAGATCTACCATCACCTTGCACTGTTTCCAGGACGCATCATCCTGCATCTTGCCATCGACCATGATGGCGCCGCTGCCATCTGGCAGCGCTTCGAGCACACGTCGGGCCCAGAGAACTTCCTCTACTGGCGGACTGAAAACCCGCTGAGCAATGCTGATCTGGCTGGGATGCAGAGACCAGGCCCCGACGCACCCCATGAGGAACGCATTGCGAAACTGATCTTCACAGCCCACGGGGTCATCAATGGCGCCAAAGGGGCCGTAAAAGGGCAAGGCACCAACACTCACACAGGCGTCCACCATCCGCGCCATGGTGTAGTGCCAGAGATCCTGCTGATAGGTCGCGCGTGGCCCCTCTGGATTGTGCTCGTCGGGGTCATTGCGCACGAGATAACCGGGGTGCCCGCCGCCGATACGAGTCGTCTTCATCCGACGGGAGGCAGCAAGATCCGCCGGCCCCAAACTCATTCCCTGGATCCGAGGACTTGCTTGCGCAATGGCGTCCACGTTGGCAACCCCCAGCGCCGTTTCCAGAATGCAATGCAGCAGGATGGGGCGCTCCAGCCCCGCCTTGGCCTCCAGTTGCGCCAGCAGTTGGTCTGCGTAGAAGATATCCCAGTCACCTTGCACTTTGGGCAACATAATGACATCAACGCGCTCGCCCACTTCCCCGACGATGCGCAGCATATCATCCAGAAACCAGGGACTATCGAGGCTGTTGACCCGGGTCCACAGCTGCGTGTCACCAAAATCGTTGCTGCGCGCCACGTCGATGAAGCCCTCCCGCGCTGCCTCCTTGTTATCAATCGCGACAGCATCTTCCAGATTGCCAAGGAGAATATCCACCTGAGCCGCAATCGCGGGCACTTTGTCGCGCATTTTGGCATTGCTTGGATCGAAAAAATGGATCATTCGAGAGGGCCGTACAGGAATATTGTCCAAGGGCAGCGGTGCACCCAGGGCCAGAGGCCGATAAAATTCTCGTGGACTACGCATGATTTTCTCCCGGTTATACGTACATCAGCTCAATTTACATAACACGCTGGCGCAGGGCGTCATGCTGCTCGAACAGGCTGGACTGAGAAGAACGTAGTTCTGATGTCAATTTGGCGTGTCCGCCAAGTCGCTCAATTCCCTGCTCCCCGAATTCTTCCCTTAATCGGCACACTATCCAGTACGCCTGGCATTCCCGTCGGCGCGCCGCCAGTAGTTGTTCTTTGCTCAAGAAGAAGTGATGCTTCTCGATGCTATCGGCCAAATCACTGATGCCCTCGCCCAACGTCGCACTCGTGGTCAGGACGGGCACCGCCCAGCGTGCATTGGATTGATCGCCGACAAGCGCAGATTCTAACTCCGACTGCGCACGCACCGCGATGTCGCCCATGTCCGACTTATTGACCACCAGGATGTGCGGTACCTCCAAGATGCCTGCCTTTAGTGATTGAATGCTGTCACCGGATCCGGGTTGTGCCACAAAACAGGTGGTATCGCAGAGCCGCGAAATATCGATCTCTCGCTGACCAACGCCTACGGTCTCGATCAGAACGATATCGAAGGCGCTGTGCATCAAAACCGCCATGGGCCAGACTTCCGCGCTGAGACCGCCATAGTGACCGCGACTAGAAAGTGACCGAATGAACACACCATCGTCATCACCAGCCGCCTGCAGGCGCAGGCGGTCGCCGAGCAGGGCACCCCCGCTCACCGGGCTAGACGGGTCTACTGCGAGCACGCCGACGTGCTGGTTGCGCCGTCGCCAGACCTGAATAAGTGCTGCACTGAGGGTTGATTTGCCCACTCCCGGTGGCCCTGTGATGCCCACCAGGTGGCCGCTAACGCGGTTAGGCGCCAGTTGCAGCAGCTCGAGCAGTTCTTTAGCGCGTGCTCGAGCAGCGGCCCGGCGATCATCCAGTAAATTAAGCGCCCGTGCCAGTGCTGCGCGATCCCGCTGCAGGATAAGGCGGGCGAGCGTGTCTATCGTCATTGTCTCTGGTTGACTCATGCGGCGGGTTGCAGTCCGTTGGCCTCGCGGATAATTGTCACCATTTGGTCCATAATGACGTTCATATCGACGTCCTTAGGGGTAAACACCGCCTTGAGTCCTTTGCTCTTGAGTTTCTCTGCATCCGCTTGAGGTATAATGCCGCCGATCACCAGGGGCACGTCTGCCGCGCCGATACGATCCAGTTCATGATGGATTGCCTCGACCAGTTCCAGATGACTCCCAGAAAGGATGGAGAGGCCGATGAGGTGGGCGCCTTCCTCCTGCGCCGCCCGCGCAATTTGGGCCGGAGTCAAACGTATTCCCTCGTAGACAATTTCAAACCCCGCATCACGGCCTTTGACGGCGATCTGCTCCGCGCCGTTGCTGTGCCCGTCCAGCCCGGGCTTCCCAATCAACAACCGCAGTGGACGCCCCAACTCCTCCCCGGTGCGCTGAACACGCGCTCTCAACGATGCAATTTCGCTGGCCTCTGGCGCCGCAGCTTTGGAGATATCGACACCTGTGGGTGCACGGTACTCGCCAAACACCTGTCGCAGTTGATCACTCCATTCGCCAGTGGTCACTCCAGCCCGAGCACAGTCGATAGACGGCGGCATGATGTTCAAACCGGATTCAGCGGCGCCGCGTAGAGCGATCAGTGCGTTATCCACGCGCTGCTGTGAGCGTTCAGCCCTGAATGCGAGCAATGCACTAACCTGTGACTGTTCTACTGTCGCATCGACGGTCAAAATGCCTGACTCGTCCCCCGCGGTTAGTGGTGATTGTGCGCTCTCTCGGAAACAATTTACGCCAACGATGGAAAGCTCTCCTGTTTCGATCGCGCGTAAGCGTCGGGTGTGGCTCTGCACCAGTTCACGTTTCACGTAACCACTTTCAATGCAGGCTACCATGCCGCCCCTTACTTCAATCTCTGCTATCTCCTTACGGGCGCCTGCCACGAGCTCATCGACTTTCGTCTGGATGACGGGGGAGCCATCGAGCAGGTCACCGTACTCTAACAGGTCAGTCTCTAGTGCCAGTACCTGTTGCATACGCAACGCCCACTGTTGATCCCAGGGCCGGGGCAAGCCCAGTGCCTCATTCCACGCCGGCAGCTGTATGGCGCGGGCTCGCGCGTTTTTGGACAAAGTTACTGCCAGCATCTCTAACACGATGCGTTGTACGTTGTTCTCAGGTTGTGATTCGGTCAACCCAAGGGAGTTAACCTGCACACCATAACGGAAGCGGCGCTTTTTTGAATCTTGAACGCCGTAGCGGCTTCGCGTGAGCTCGTCCCACAATGCGCAGAAAGCGCGCATTTTGCACGTTTCTTCCACGAAGCGGATTCCTGCATTTACAAAAAAGGATATACGCCCGACAACATCTTGAAAGCGGTCGGCAGGTATCTGCCCAGACGCGCGCACGGCGTCGAGAATGGCACTTGCGCTAGACAGGGCATAAGCGAGTTCTTGCGTGGGTGTCGCTCCCGCTTCCTGCAGATGGTAACTGCAAATATTTGTCGGGTTCCACTTGGGAATATGTTGCACGGTGTAGGTGATCAGGTCGGTAGTCAATCGCACCGAGGGACCCGGAGGAAAAATGTAGGTTCCCCGGGAGAGGTATTCTTTGAGCACATCGTTCTGGGTAGTGCCTTGCAGACTCTTTGGATCAACGCCTTGCTGCTCTGCGACCGCGATGTACAGGGCAAGCAGCCAGGGCGCGGTCGCATTAATGGTCATGGAGGTATTCATCTGTTCCAATGGTATTTGGTGGAACAGGGCCTCCATGTCTCCGATATGATCAATGGGCACGCCCACCTTGCCAACTTCACCGCGGGCAAGAGGGTGGTCCGAGTCGTAGCCCGTCTGGGTGGGCAAGTCAAAGGCTACCGAAAGACCGGTCTGCCCGCGCCCCAGATTGGTTCGATACAGCTCGTTGGAAGCACGCGCAGAGGAGTGCCCGGAATAGGTGCGCATCAGCCAGGGGCGGTCGCGGTGCGTTTTTTTCTCTTCCATGCGCTCAGTGATCTCGTGTTCGTCGCGGAATCAAGAGGCGTCGCTCTATCTCGAAAATCTTGTCGGGAATCTTGTCCTTGCCGGCCGCACGCTTACTGTTTTCTTTAACGAACAACTCGCTACCGTAGCGCTCCAGAGCGGCGCCAGCTGTGACATTTTTAATACCAATCAACTGCGAGGTGACGACGCCGAATGCCCCGGATCCGTGTGCGCTCTCTACTGCAAGTATGCGCGACAAAGCGCCCAGTGTATCTCCCGCAAAGGCCGGTTGTGTGTGATAGCCTTCTGTAAATCCAAGTTCCCAAACAGCGCGCTCACTGATGTCACGGCTGGCAAGGCCATCCAACCAAGCGAATACAAGCCCTCCATAAACAATCGGTTCGCCACTCATTTTTCCTGAGAGAGAGCGGGAGTACTCGCGGTCGAAATGCAGTGGATGGCTATTGCCTACAAGATAGGTCAATGCCATATGCTCCTCCGTGATCGTCCGCCCATTGGCGTGCGCGATAATATCGCCCACCACAAAATCTTCGAGGTAGGTATCCGGGCCACACAAAGACCCCGCGAAGACTTCATCTGCAATGGGTAGCTCCAGCTGCAGCGCGGTTTCAGTGGGGAAACAGCCTGCAAAATCCGTTGCTGGAGTCGTAGGACGTCGATCGCCACGTCGACCGACCAGAATTTTTCGCTCGTACTGCAGCACCACGCGATCCTCTTGGTTCACACCGACAGTCCGCAGGAGCGCAATGCCCGGTTTTTCACTACCGCGGTCTTTACGGTCAAGAATCTTGGTGTACGCGCGGATAGTGTCTCCGTCGTATACGGCGCGCAGGAATTCGACATTGTAGTAGCCCAGGTTGGCCACTGCCTTTTCTGAATCATTCTGCACGCCAAGTGAGAGAGTGACGTTGAAAACCATTTGGGGGCTCGCGGGTAGATTTGGAAAACCTACTTCGCGGGCGTACTGACAATTCAGATACAGCGGGTTCGTCTGCATGAAAGTGCGCGCAAAATCTAGCATATTGGTGGTTGTAAAGGTAAAGCCGCGCGGATGCTCGAACACCTGACCGGGGACCAGCTCGTCGAGGTAACGACCGTATTGCGGATAACGCGCCTGGTCAATCAGGATCGGTGTTTCAGAACCCCGCTCTTCCTGCCTGCCGGGCTTGAGGGTGAGGGTCATATGGGACTCCTCAGACGGCCTGTTCAATCAGGGCTCGCGCGATTACCTTCAACGCCAGTGTCTCTTCTGCGCCTTCGAAAATTGACAGTACGCGCGCGTCAGCAAAATAGCGACTGACCGGTGTTTCTTCGGCATAGCCCATACCCCCGTGTATCTGCAGTGCTTCACGGGTCAGCCACTCCGCCGCTCTGCCGGCAAAGAGTTTCGCGGCGCTGGCTTCCATGTCTCCCTCACCAGAGTCCATGAGTAGCGCTACGTCATAAGTGATTTGTCGACACGCGAGTATCAGGGCAGCCATGCGGGCAAGTTTGACTTTGGTTAATTGATAATTGGCTATGGGTTGGTTGAAGACGACTCGTTCGGTGGCATAGGAGAGTGATTTAGAAAATGCTGCGCGCATGACACCAACTGCTCGCGCAGCGGTTTGGATGCGTCCTCCGGCAAAGCCGGCCATGGCATAGTAAAATCCCTTGCCTTCTCCTTTTTGCTCTCCCAGCATATGACTATCTGGGACAAAAAAATCATCGAAAAACAGTTGAAAAGAGTGCATACCGCGGTAACCGATCGTGGCGATCGAGCGGCCTGTTAATTTGCCGCCCGATGCTTGCACTTCCTCAAACTCATGCGCGTCGCTAGAGGTCTTCTCGACCAGGAACATCGACAGGCCGCGATGAGCGAGGGTCTGGTCGGCTTGGGTCCGCGCCAGGACAAGCAGCACGCCTGCCTTGCCGCCGAAGGTGCACCAGGTCTTTGCGCCGTTGAGCAACCAACCACCCTTCGTCGCCGTCGCACGCAGCTGAACACCTGCTACGTCTGAACCGTAGTTGGGTTCGGTGACGGCTACGGCGCACAGCGGGTCGCCAGCGGCGATCTGCGGCAACCACAGTTGTTTCTGTCGCTCGGTGCCGCCTTTGAGCAAGGCGCGTGACAAAATTTCGGGGCGAGTGATCAAGCTGCCCGCGGCACCTAGAGATCCCCGGGAGAGCTCTTCGGTGACAACGATCATGCCCAGAGTGTCTTCCTTATCCTCCTCTTGTAACCCGCCATACGAAGCGGGAATGGACAGTCCGAATACGCCCATCGCTTTTAACGGCTCCAGTATGTCATCCGGGATAATCAAATCCTTGCGATGCACATCCTCTGCGAGCGGCGCGACAACCTCATCGGAAAAGCGGCGAAACGTGTCACGCATCATGGAATGATGTTCGCCCAACAGGTCTGCGCCTAGATTGCCATCCCGTTCGATCACTGTCGATCCGATTGCTGCGAGATTGTGTGCGGCCAGTTGCTGCCTGAGAAAGGCTAAGACCTGTGGGTTTGCATCGACGACATGAAAGTCATTCAGGTCGAGACCGAAATCGGCAGCATGTGTGCGTAAGCGGTTGAGTGTATTCGTCACCGCATCGGCGCAGAACAAGGTTGCTAAACGGCAACTGAAGTCGTCGTCTGACAGCTTTGCCGCGTGCGCCAGCAGGAAGTTGGCAGCAGTACACTCCGACCAGCTGAGCGCCAGGTCGTAACAGGCCCACTGGTGGTCATTTACGGCATCTGCAGCGCTTTGCGAGCACCGTTTAATATGCGCTATTGCATCGTCCAGCAGCCCGCGAGCTGCCTGCAAAGCGCTATGGGCCTGTTGCCGAGGCGGCGGCAATGGCTGTTGTGAATTGTCTTCGACCTTGACGGATATGCTCATAACGATTAAGTGGCTGCATACGGTGTCCGTGACAGCAGTCGTCGGCCACACTGTGGTTCAATGATTCAAACCACGAATTCTATCGAGTTGACCCAGTATAAACAACTACCCGACCCGAGCCACCATCCCCTTGCTCGTGGGTCGTGCGCTTCGGTATCCTTGGCGACCCGTGCCGCGAGTCGCATCGTGCAACACTTTGCAAAGGATGAAACTATGACCATTCGGCCTCGCCGCTCGCTGTTATACATGCCAGGCTCCAACCCCAGAGCACTGGCTAAGGCCAGGACACTGCCTGCTGATGGCCTTATCCTTGATCTCGAAGATGCCGTCGCCCCCGATGCCAAACAAGTGGCCCGAGAGTATATCGCCGCAGCGTTGGAGGAAGGTGGTTATGGCGATAGAGAACTGCTACTGCGTATCAACGGGCTGTCGACGGAATGGGGTCAGGAAGATGTACGCGCCGTTAGCGAACTGCCGTCCCAACCTCACGCTGTGCTGATTCCCAAGATTGAATCCCCCGGTGACGTTACAGAGGCTATTGCTGCTTTTGATAATGCGGGCTGCCCCGACTCACTTGGCATCTGGATCATGGCTGAAACACCTCGCTGTATTCTCAATATTGGAGAGATCGCCTGCGCTCACCCGCGTCTGACCGGCATTGTCATGGGTACTTCTGACCTCTCCAAGGACACGCGGGTGCGACATACCCCAGATCGCTTGGGTTTTATCACGGCCCTGAATCTCTCTGTCTATGCCGCTCGAGCTAACGGATTGGCGATCATAGATGGTGTGCAACTGGATCTTGAAGACGACGCCCTGCTTGCAGCATCGTGTAGGCAGGGTAGAGACCTCGGTTTCGATGGAAAAAGCCTTATTCACCCCAAGCAGATTACTGCGGCGAATATGGCCTTTGCTCCAGAGCAAGAAGAGCTCGAGGCGGCACAAGAAATTATAGACGCTTTCGATGCGGCCAGCGCGGCGGGTAAGGGCGTTGTAGTAGTAAATGGGCGGCTGATTGAAAATCTGCATGTTGAAGAGGCTAAACGTCAACTTGCTCTGGCAAAGGCTATTGCGGCTATGGTGATATAAGTTCGAATGGCTCTAAATATTCAGTGAGCGCAAATCGGGGTCTTCGACGCTTAGGCGCCACAAAGTATCAAACAGTTCCCGAAAGTGTTGCGTAGCGGCACGGGACGCTGGTTCGTAAAACCCGTCGTGGTCACTGTTGCCGTGTTTGAATAATACGCCGTCCAGATCGCGTATGACGATGGTCTCATCCTTCCAGTCGGGGTGCTCTGTAAGTTTTCGGATCATCACGTTGCTGGGTGTTCGTCGCGCAAGTTGTAAAAGGGGATGTCCACTACTGATCAATGGGCGGGTATCACTCACCAGGATACGCACTTCTGTCTGTCGGGAAGCCTTTGCCAGTGATTTGAGCGCGTTTGCTATCTGTTCATTGTGAAACACCGCTGGATCCAGCTGTGGGCTGAGAATACGGACATATCGCGATGCACTATTGCAAAGTGCGGCGGCATATACCCCAAAGGGATTCGGATAGTTGATTCCTGTAATATGATCTTTATTCAACATGTGCTGCCCCACACTCAAGCAGATAGCACAGCAGCTTGCGTCCATTTTCGTCGTGGAACATAACCTCAAGCGCATCACCACTGCGCTGCCTGCTACCACACAGTCCGACAAGCCATTTGATTACGCTGGCATCGAAAGAGCGATGCTCCCCGTTGGCAAAGACCTGCACGTTAGCGTCAGTATCCTCCTGCCAGGCTAATTTTGATGCTGCCGATAGCGCAAGGTTTTCGGGTGGGTTGCACAGACGGCCCGCATCATCTTGGGCGGTGCTATTCGGCAGATACCGGGGTTCGGTTACCAGTTCACCTAACCAGGTATTACATGTCCCATTGTCGAGAATGCACTGTAATTGCATTCGCGCACGCTCGACGTCAGCGCAGGTGATTTCCCCGGGGCGCGCGACCGGGTCACGACCGGGATCTCGCAAAAACTGCTGTGGATCGATGTTCTCGAGTACATTGTCGAACCAGCGAGAAGCCATGTCACGAATGCGGGGTGCTCTGAATCCAATAGAAAAGGTCAGAGAGTCGCCTTTGGCCGTGCCCCAATGGGCTATCCCCGGGGGCACATACAAAATATCCCCGGGGCGCACAAGAACCTCCTGCTCCACTTGAAACCGGTCAAGTATGCGTAGTTCTTCATGCGGCAGCAGTGGGGATGCACTGCTGCAGGCCTGGCCCAGTTGCCATATTTTCTCGCCTTCGCCCTGCAGTAGGAAGACATCGTAATTGTCATAATGAGGGCCGGCACTGCCGCCGTCCACCGCGTAGCTGACCATGATATCGTCGATACGCCACTGGGGAATAAAGTCTACCAGGTTGTGAAGGGCGGCAACCTTAGGAATATAGTGATCAACCGCCTGGACCAATAGCGCCCATGGTGCTTTGCGCTGAAACGTGTCGCTCGAAAAGGGCCCATGAAATATAAGCCAGTCGCCATTTTGATATTCGATGAGTCTGGATTCCAACGCTTTTTCCATGGCAAGCCCGGCGACTTCGTTCGCGTTGATAGGAGTAACGAAGTCGTCAATAGCATTGCGAATAAGGAGCGGTTTACGTTGCCAGTATTTCGCCAGGAAAGTACGCCGATCGAGGTTCATTTGCCCAACATTGCTCATCGATTACTTAATCAATGGTGCTGGCTTGATCGGCGGCATTGCCTAGATAGGTCTGCGGGGAAAGTGCCAGTAAATCATCTACTGCAGCCTGAGGTAAGGCAAGTGACTGTACAAAGGCCTGTATGGTTTGCCGATTCATCTCTTGGCCACGCGTCAACGCCTTGAGTTTCTCGTAAGGTTCCTCGATGCCGTGGCGGCGCATTACGGTCTGAATAGGTTCTGCCAAAACTTCCCAGCTGCCATTGAGGTCCTCCGAAAGTCTGACCGGATTGAGTTCTAGCTTCTCAATACCCTTGAGGGTAGATTGGTACGCAATCAGACTGTAGCCGAGACCGACACCCATATTACGCAGCACGGTGCTGTCGGTCAGATCCCGCTGCCAGCGACTTATCGGGAGTTTAGCCGAAAGGTGGCCGAAAATGGCATTGGCCAGCCCCAGGTTGCCCTCGGAATTCTCGAAATCGATCGGGTTTACTTTGTGGGGCATGGTTGAGGAGCCCACTTCTCCAGCCACCGTTTTTTGCTTGAAGTAAGCGAGCGAGATATAGCCCCAGATGTCCCGATTGAAATCGATCAGTATAGTATTGAAACGTGAAATGGCATCGAATAACTCCGCCATGTAATCGTGAGGCTCTATTTGTGTTGTATAGGGGTTCCATGTCAGTCCTAACGACTCTACAAAAACTTCTGCATTAGCTTGCCAATCGATACCGGGATACGCGGCGAGATGCGCGTTGTAGTTTCCTACAGCGCCATTAATTTTTCCGAGGTATTTAATGTCCTGTAACTGCGTTAGTTGGCGCCGCAGGCGAGCCACAACATTGGCAAATTCTTTGCCCATCGTGGTTGGACTTGCCGTTTGTCCATGAGTTCTCGAGAGCATAGCCTCTGATGCGTTTTTTTTCGCCAGCGCGCCGAGGGCAAAGATGATGCTCTGCATAAGCGGCAACAGGCCGTGTCGCATGCCATCACGAAGCATAAGTGCATGAGCCAAATTATTAATGTCTTCGGATGTACATGCGAAGTGGACAAACTCGCTGACCGCATTCAATTCCGCGTCTGCGCTGAACCGCTCCTTGAGAAAATATTCCACAGCTTTAACATCGTGGTTCGTAGTTTCTTCGATGATCTTTATGCGTTGCGCATCTGCTTCTGAAAAATTGTCGTAAATAGCTTGCAGCCGCAAGTTGGACGCCTCTGACAGGGCCGCAACTTCAACAACACCGGGGAGTTGCGTGAGGCGCTGCAACCAGCGAATTTCAACCAAGACACGTCGCTTGATGAGACCGAACTCACTGAATATCTTTCGCAGGCTCCCTGTTTTACCCCCGTAGCGACCGTCAATAGGGGATAGCGCCGTGAGAGCTGAGAGTTCCATAGCTGTCTCCATGCTAAAAACAGCCAGTTTACACTACACCCAGTCCCCGTGACAGGTTCTGCGCCGTGGTTAGAAGTTTCTTGCGACGCAATAACAGTGACCAACGACGACCCCCGAGTTGGCGCCAGAGAAAAGCGGCACGAATACCGGCTAACAATACGGCACGAATAACGTCCGCGTTTCCTGAATCCTGTAGCAGTTGTGCACTACCTGTGACACGTATCCGAAAACGTAAATGACTCAGGGTGTCTTGATAAATACCGGAAATTCCGTGACATAATTCGCGGACGCTGTCGCTGAAATGTTCTGCGCGAAAGCCCGTGTGTTCAAGGCGAGCGCGCACGATCGACATCATTTCGCTATCCGACGCAAATTTGCGCTCGAGGTACAAAAGGCTGAACATATAACGCACAAGATCCTGGTTTTCTTTGGCGTTTTTATCGGCGAGTAAATTGCTCAAGTTATGCAGGCCCAACTTCACACCAGCTACACCATTGTAAAGATCGGACGCGCTGTCGAGCTCGAATATAAACAAACTATGTATCGATGGCTCAAGGAACTCGATTGGATAACTGCCGGTCTTTGACACCTGATCCACTAGACGTGCCGCTTGCGCAACGCCGGCGAGCGCTACAACTTGCTGCTCAAGATTGGACAGTTGATCATTATTCATTTGGGAAGCCCGCACCTTCAATAACGCCACCGCCTAGACAGCGATCTTTCTCATAAAATACCACTGATTGGCCAGGTGTCACTGCCCTCTGGGGGATATCAAAATCCACATGAAAGCGGCCCTTCGACAAGGGTTTCACGCGGCAGGTCTGATCAGCCTGCCGATAGCGTATTTTTGCGTGGCAGTCCAGCGGCAACGGTGGGCCTTCTCCGGCAACCCAGAATAGGTGACCGGTGACAAGGCTAGAGTGGTAGAGGGCGGAATGATCGTTGCCTTGGACAACTAACAGCACGTTGTCGTCAAGATTTTTGTCGACAACATACCATGGCGCCTCGCCCCGCTCGGCAACGCCGCCTATCCCGAGTCCTTGCCGTTGTCCGATAGTGTGATACATCAGGCCCTGGTGGTGGCCGAGCAGCTCCCCGTTCAGGCTGTGGATCTCACCCGGTTGCGCCGGTAAATAGCGTTGTAGGAAATCTTTGAAGCGCCGCTCCCCGATAAAACAGATACCCGTTGAATCCTTCTTTCTCGCCGTTATCATGCCGTGAGCTGCCGCCAATGCGCGTACGTCTGACTTCTCTGTTTCACCAACTGGGAATCGTGTCTTGTCTAATTGCGAGTGGTCTACGGCGTGAAGGAAGTAGCTCTGGTCCTTATTGCTGTCCGTCCCCTTGAGCAGAGTGGTTCTGCCGTCGACGTGACCCAGGCGAGCGTAGTGGCCGGTAGCAATGCCGTCGGCGCCAAGCATCAGGGCATAGTCGAGAAAAGCCCTGAATTTGATTTCCCGGTTGCACAGGATGTCGGGGTTGGGTGTCCGTCCGGCCCGGTACTCAGACAGGAAGTGCTCGAACACATTATCCCAATATTCAGCAGCAAAATTTGCTGCATGCAGCGGGATGTCTAGCGTATCTGCCACTGACTGTGCATCTGCCATGTCGGCTTTCGCCGTGCAGTATGCAGTGCCATCATCTTCATCCCAGTTTTTCATGAACAGGCCCTCGACCCAATAGCCGTGTTCTTTCAGCAGGAGCGCCGCGATGGAGGAATCGACCCCACCTG
>JABSPW010000062.1 GCA_013214285.1 Halioglobus sp.
TGAAGACCGCGCGCTTTTACTTTGATCGACTCTTGCCGAGGACGCTTGCGCACAAACAATTGATATTATCGGGTGCGCACCTGGACTGCGGAAAATTCGGTAGGCATCGGAGGAGCCTATGGTCTTGTGGTCCGCCGTACAGCCAGCGTCCACCATGAAATAGGAGCAGCGCGGGTGCGGGCTGATGTGACGTGGTATTTTGCGCTGCAAAGGCATGCAGTGTGAGTGGCTGGTCGCCATTATGCCGATATACCATAATCTCGGTAGGCCGCACATCCAGCAGGTGTAATTTCTTTACCGTGAACAGAGCGAAAAGTGGTAGCAATACCACCAGCACACCGCTGACGAAATACCAGTACTCTTTCGCCATATTCGACACCCATCAATCGATCCTGGCGGAAACTATAGCAGGATGCAGAGACGTGTTGTGCACGATCTGTTTGCTAGAAGGAAAAATACGTTTGCACCTCATCCATGCAATCTCTACTCTCGGGTGCATGATATTTTTGAGGTCCTACCTTCTGATTGTACTTTTGATATTGCCATCTATTGTACTCTCGGCGGATCGACCAAACATACTGCTGTTGATGGCGGAAGATATGAGTGCACGGGTGGGGGCCTTCGGTGATGTCGTAGCGATCACGCCCCGGCTCGATGCGCTTGCTGGTGAGGGTGTCCGCTATACCGGTGTGTTTTCCACAGCAGGTGTCTGTGCCCCCAGCCGTGCGGCCCATATACTTGGTATGCATCAGATTGCTACGGGCACACAGCATATGCGCAGCGGCTCGTATTCCGAAGGTGCCTACTATTCAGTGCCACCGGTCCAGGTAAAGGCCTATCCGGAGCTGCTGCGCGCCGCTGGCTACTATACCTATACCGACGCCAAACTCGACTATCAATTCAGTGGTGCGTTGGCCGGCAGTGGACCCTCTACGATCTGGGATGAAGAGTGGGCTGGGGCCACCAGCTGGCGCCAGCGAGCGCCGGGTCAGCCGTTCTTCGGTTTCATTAATTTCGCGGTAACCCACGAAAGTGGAATTTTCCGCCCGCTGGGCAGCTGGCCTGAGAGTCCTACTCATTTCGTTATGCAATTGATGCGCTGGTGGCAGTTGAAAGGATCGGTGGACGAGGTGGTGCACCCCCACGATGTTGTCCTGCCACCTTATTATCCCGATACACCGATAGTCCGCGCCGATGTCTCACGGCACTATAATAATATTGCTCACATGGACCGAGCAATCGGTAAAGTTCTAGATGAACTCGAAGCGGATGGACTTAGCGAAACTACCATCGTGGTGTGGACTACGGATCATGGAGACGGTTTACCGCGGGCCAAGCGTGAACTGTATGATTCAGGTATCCGGGTGCCAATGATTATCCGCTGGCCTGAGGCGTTCCGCCCGGCTGATGTGCAGCCCGGCCAGGTGGATGCGCGGTTGATCAGTTTTGTCGATATAGGCCCAACAATCTTATCCCTCGCTGGTGTGCCGACCCCCGAATATATGCACGGACGAGTTTTCGCTGGCGTGCAGGCTGTGGCGCGTGATTATGTCTTTGCGTCCCGCGATCGGATTGACGACGTTATGGATCGACAACGTGCGGTACGGGACAGCCGCTACAAATACCTGCGCAGTTGGTATCCTGAGCAACCTGGAGGCCATGATCTGGATTATCGTAACAACATGGACATGGTGCGTGAAATGCATAGCCTAATGCAAGCCGGTAAGTTGAACGCTAAACAGCAGCTGTGGTTCGAAGCGCCTGGGAAGGAGCGCCTCTTCGATCTCTACAAGGACCCTCACGAAATAAATGATGTAAGCGATGCCCCCCAGTACGCGGCGGTTCTGCTGCGCATGCGCGGCGCACTGACAGATTGGTTATCGCGAGTGGGCGACTGGAGTGAGATGTCTGAGGCCGACATGGCCGCTCGTTTTGAACCCAGCGGTCAACGACAGAAAACGCCCTCGCCATCGACATCGCGAGCGCATGGCGTCCTGACAGTGCAGTCTGACCATCCAGCACACTCGCTAGAATATCGGGTGAATAGTGGACCCTGGCAGCTGTATATTAAACCCTTCGTTGTGACGGAGAATGAAAATATTGAAACTAGGGCTGTGCGTTATGGCTGGGAGCCGAGTGATATTGTCAGTAACCCCTGAGGCAAGGCCGTAAATGTTCAGCCTGCTGGTCTGTGGTTTTGTCGTGCTGTGGTCATCCCTCTCCTGGTCGGCGCAGGGGGCAGTGAGCGAAGACATTGCGCAGTCAGAGCAGCGCGAACCCTGTGCGAACGTATATCCGCTTAAGTACCCTTTCTTCGGTGATTTACACGTGCACACACGATTTTCGCTGGATGCGAGTACCCAGGGTACCAGGACGACACCGGCCCAGGCGTACCGCTTTGCGCGGGGTGAACGTATTGGCATCCAGCCCTGGACGGAGGATGGCAAGGCGCTTCGATCCATGCAGCTCACGCGACCGTTAGACTTTGCCATGGTATCCGATCATGCTGAACTGATTGGAGAGGTGCAGATGTGCAATACCGAGACGGAGGAGGGCCACAACAGTTGGGAGTGTATTCTTTATCGAAACTGGCCTCGAGGTGCCTATTACCTTTTCAATACGATGGCGTCCGTGGTTGGTTCACATCTTGGACTGTGTGGTGAACGTGACCAGTTATGTCTCCGCGCGTCTCTTGTTCCCTGGCGCGATACGCAAGCTGCGGCAGAGCATTACTACGATCGCAGCGCCGCCTGCACATTTACAACGTTCATTGGTTATGAATGGACGGCCTTAGATGCTTATACAGGCGGTAATTTGCATCGCAATGTTGTGTTTAGGAATGCGCAGGTGCCCACACTACCTGCGAGTTTTATAGAGCACCCGTCTGCATCCGCTCTGTGGGCCTCACTTGACGCAACTTGTATTCAGAGCGATAGCGACTGCGACGCACTGGTTATTCCTCACAATTCCAATATGAGCGCCGGGCTAATGTTCAATGGGCTGACCGATGACGGCGATCCTATGGATCCTGAGTACGCCGCCACGCGCGCGCGCTTTGAACCCTTGGTGGAGATCATGCAGCACAAGGGTGCATCTGAATGTTTTTTCGAGGTCGGTGTCACCGAGGATGAGTTGTGCGCCTTCGAGCAATATGACAAAAACAATATTGCCGGGCTGCCCGTCGCACCGGGCCCCGATACAGGCTTCACTCGGTGGGCGCTGGCCGATGGTCTGCTATTGCAGCAGCAAGTGGGTATCAACCCTTACCAGTTTGGTCATATCGCGAGCACAGATACCCACCTCGGTGCACCTGGCGCCGTGCAGGAGGACGATTATTTGGGGCACGGTGGTGACGGCACGCCGGCGGCAAAGGAAGCTCCTCGCGGCTTGCCCGATAAACTTTTATACAACCCCGGTGGGCTCGCTGTGCTGTGGGCCCAAGAGAATAGTCGTGATGCACTATTCGAGGCGATGCGCCGACGTGAAGCTTATGCTACGAGTGGGCCAAGAATTGTTAGTCGTTTTTTTGCCGGCTGGTCATTGCCTCCCAATTTGTGTGAAGCGCCCGACCGGATCGAGCAGGCTTATCGGCGCGGAGTGCCCATGGGCGCGGTACTTCATGCTGCACCAGAGCCGGGCTTGCGCCCTGCATTTCTCGTTGCTGCCAGTCAGGATCCGGGTACTGCAGCAGGCCCTGGCACCCCTCTGCAGCGTATTCAGGTGATCAAAGGGTGGCTCGACGCAGAAGGAAATAAACGTGAAGAAGTTCTGGATGTTGCGGGAGATGCAGCGAATGCGGCGACGGTAGATACGAAGACCTGCGAGACGCACGGTATGGGTTTTGATAATCTCTGTGCTGTCTGGGTCGATCAGAATTTTGATCCAACCCAACCCGCATTTTATTACTCTCGCGTGATAGAAAACCCGACCTGCCGCTGGAGTCAGCGCCTTTGTATCGCCGCGGGCGTTGATTGTAGTCGCCCTGTTAGCGTAACGGAGGGTTATGAGGGGTGTTGCGCGACCGACCATCGTCCGATGGTACAGGAACGCGCCTGGTCATCGCCGATTTGGTACACCCCTTCGATGAATGCGGACGTTCTGTTGAACCAGTAGCGGGAATCGGCTGTCGTGGCAAGTGCCCGCGACCTGCAAGCCGCTATACTGCCCCAATTCTATGTATCAGTGAGGAGTTTTTTTAACTATGTCCAATGCCAACAATGTTGTTCTCATCACCGGTGGCGGGAGTGGTATGGGCCGCGAGGCGGCCAGGCGTTTCGCTTCGCAGGGTGCCACGGTTGCACTACTGGATGTGAATGTGGCCGGTATGACTGAAACGGCGGCGTCTTTTGACACGGTCCACAACTGGACAGTGGATATCACTGACTACGCTGCCGTTAGTGCCGCGGTTGCCGAGGTGCAAGAGCAGTGCGGTCCGATCGAGCGTTTGTATAACTGTGCAGCCATCATGCCCTTTGGCAAACTGGTTGAACAGGACAATGCAATCATACATAAACAGATGGACATCAATTACGGTGGTTTGGTGAATATCACCCAGGCAGTGCTGCCCGATATGTTAAGCCGTGGTCGAGGCGACTTTGTCAGCTTTGCTTCGATGGCGGGCATCATTCCTATGCTCAAAACGGGCGCTTACACGGCAACGAAATTTGCCGTACGAGCGTTTACCGAAACCCTTTACCACGAGAACCGCAATTCAGGAATTCGCTTTGCCTGTGTCTGCCCGCCGGCGGTCGCCACGCCTCTCCTGCAACAGGGGAGGGAGACAGCCTGGCCAAAGATGCTGGACAATGCGGGTCCGCCGCTGGAGCCCCGGCAGGTTATCGATGCGATTGAAGAGAGTCTCAATAAGGGAAAATTCTTTGTTTATCCAACACGGGATGCAAAGATAGGGGTGTTTATGCGTCGACTTTTCCCGGGATTGATCTGGAAACAGGTGCACCAGGTTGAGGGGTTCTAGGTAGATCACCGTCATAGCGAGGCATGCCCGGCTGGCTATACCTCTTACCTATGCAAAAAATTCTCTTCCTTTTGCTGTTTGTTGTAGCGGCCTATGCATTCTGGCAAGTCCTTCAACCGACGTCGGCCCCGCGTCCGCTAGAGGAGGGCTACAGGTTTCTGTATGACGGGAAGTCCCTGGATAACTGGCGCGTTATTGGCGGCAAGGGCACATTCGAGGCCGATGGAGAATCCATCGTAGGGCGCTATGGTCCTGGCGAGAGCACCTTTCTCCGCACTGAGGGAACCTTCGGTGACTTTTCGCTGAAACTGCAGATGCGCTGGGACGAAGCGGGCAACTCCGGCGTCCTGTTTCGCGCCCAACAGCGTGCTGGTGATGGTCCCGCGTATGGCTATGAGTACGAACTGGATCCCACCGAGCGCTCCTGGAGTGGTGGTATTTATGATGAGGGGCGACGTGGTTGGCTTGAAAATCTGGCAGACAAACCGGCGGTGCGCAATGCTATTCGGCGGGATGACTGGAACGAGGTTGAGATTGAAGCCCGTGGCACACGTTTGCAAACCTGGATAAATGGTGTTGCCGCAGCAGACATTGTGGATGGTCTGGATGCAAAGGGTTTTATTGCGCTGCAGGTTCACGCCGGGCAATCCGGCGTCATGCGCTGGCGGAACATACGGATCAAAGAACTGGCGCCGCTGCGTTTCGAAGGAGAGAGTCTGTTGTCTGCCGCTGAGTGGCGCGGAGACGATCTTGAACGTTGGCAGTTTTCGACCGATAACATTCTGATCGACCACACGGATGGGTTTGTCAGTTCCAGACGACAGTTCAGTGATGCCATGGTTCAGCTAACGTTACCGGCGTGCGAAAATCCTACCGTCATTCAGCTGCGCAGCCGGCCTGACGCTGCGGGCAGGGGGGAACAATTCGCTGAGGTTAAGATCTATGCGGATCGGGCGGAGGCGCGCCTGGTCACTGTGTCCGGCCAGCAGCAGAAGGCGTCGGTCGCTCTCGAGAAGTCTGCCGAGCACCGTTTGACTGCTGTCACCGTGGGTAGCTCGCTCACCCTGACGGTTGACACAGTAGACGCCTTGCGGCTTCACAATGCGGCTCTACCCGAGCGCGGTCGCATACGAATTCAACCCGCTCGCTGCGCCGAGGTGGGGCGCATTGCCGATTTCAAGTGGTATCGATTGAAGCAGCAGACCAGTGAGCCGCTGTTTTACCAGACACTTGATAATGTGCCGTCGCCCGTATTGTCGCCGCAACAGGCGCTGTCCGCCTTCAGTCTTGCCCCGGAGTTTGCGATCGAGCTGGTTGCATCCGAACCGCTGGTGGCAGAACCGGTGGCCATGGCATGGGACGAGTACGGCCGTCTCTACGTGGTGGAGCTACGCGGTTATATGCGTGACGCCTATGGTTCTGGCAGCGATGCGCCAGTCGGCCAGGTTGTGCGCCTCGACGATCTCGATGGTGATGGTCGCATGGACACCAGCGAAGTATTTCTCGGTGGTCTTGTTGGTGCCCGTGCTGTGGCAGTGGTCAATGACGGCATACTGGTGGGAGAGCCACCCCACTTGTGGTTATGCGAACTACCCACGCGTGAATCTCTCTGTGAAAATAAACGCCGTGTCGGCGGCTATGCGGTGGACGCAGAAAGTAATGTGGAACACATGGAAAACGGCCTGCGGCTGGGGCTGGATAACTGGTTGTACAGTGCCAAGTCTAATCGCAGCCTGCGCTTGCAGAACGGCAAACTGCGCCAGCGGGATGCGCCGGCGCGCGGTCAATGGGGCATCGCACAGGATGATGTTGGCCGGCTGTTTTACAATCACAATTCCACCTGGGTGCAGGCCGATTATTTCGCCGGGGAGGATTTGGTGCAACCCGGGCGTCCTGGGGTGCACACTGGACTGGGCGTTAATTTGACTGCGCCCGCCGAGGTATTTTCGGTGCGTGTCAATCCCGGTGTCAACCGAGCCTACCTGAATAATATCTTGCGCGAGGATGGGCGTCTTCATCTTGTGACGGGTGTGAGTGGTCTGACGGTTTATCGCGGCGATCAGTTTCCCGAGGAATATCGTGGAGACGTTTTTGTGTCGGAATCGGCCGGCAATGTGGTTGCCCGTTTCACGCTCAAGGAGGAGGGGATGGCCCTGACAGCCAGTCAACAACTGTATCCCGATGCGCGATGGGGGCAGCGGGATTTCCTTGGGTCCAGCGACGAGCGGTTCCGACCTGTGGATGTCATGAACGGACCGGATGGGGCTTTGTACATTATCGATATGTACCGCGGCATCATCCAGGACGATCACTTCATGACGGATGAATTGCGCGAGCAGGTCTTTCAGCGCGGCTTAGAGGGACCCCTTGGATTGGGTCGCATCTGGCGGGTGCGTCACACAGCAGGGAAATCCGATAGGATATCACCCGACTTTGCTGCAGATGAGCAGTTGCATACCGCCCTGCAACATCCTAATGGCTGGGTGCGTGATACAGCGCAGCGCTTGTTACTCGTGCGGGAAGGTGATCACGCGGCTGCGTTGGTTGCGATTGCTGCAGGGGACGATAGTCGTGCCGCCTTGCATGCTATCTGGGCCTTGCAGGCTCGGGGCGAACTCGAACTGGGCCTGGTGATGGACCTTGTGGTGAGTGGTGATCTACATCGACAGGTGCAGGCCTTGCGTGCCGGCGCTGAACTGTTGTCGGAAAGTGATCTGTTGGCATTGCACTCCAAACTGTCCAATCCGGCGGAAGCGTTGGCCACACAGTTGGCGTTCAGCATGCGGTATCATACCGACAAGCCGCGCGTGCGCGCTGCCCTTGCTGCTTTGATAACGGCGCAGCTGGCTAGTCCCTATGTGCGTCAAGCGGCCGTTCGTGCCGTGTCGGGGCGCGAACTCCTGTTTCTGCGAGAGTACCTTGCCTCTGGACAATTGGATGATACTAGCGCGTCGGGCAAGGCCTTGCTGACATTACTCGCAGACAATACCTATCGCAGTCTGCGCGGTGACCTGCGCGACCACGGCCGCGCCAACCCTGCCCTGCTGGAGTTATTGGCGTTGGTAGCGAACCGCCCCGCATGGCAGCAGGCGGCTCTGTTGCGAGGTATAGAGCGTGTCGCCAAAAGCAGTGACTTTGTACCTGCTCAACTCGACGCTCCGCCACCTATCTTCATGGATAGCAGCGCTGGAGAGGACAGTCCATTGTGGACTGCCCGCCTGGGTGCTCGGTTGGCATTCACCTGGCCGGGTGATGAGCTGGCGAGGGGCATCACGCCGCTTGGCCCGTCGCAATTGGCCGCTATGGCGGTGGGACAGCAGGTCTATCCCACCTGTGCCGTCTGTCACGGTGATAGTGGTGCAGGGATTGATGGTCTGGCCCCTGCGCTCGCTGGCGCCCAGTGGGTGACCGGCCCCCCGGAGTGGCTCGCGCGCATCATACTGCAGGGTATGACAGGACCCGTGGTAGTAGCGGGAGAGACGTTTGACGGCGTCATGCCGCCCCATGGACACCGTAAGGAGTTGGATGATGCCACTTTGGCGGGTTTAATGACGTATCTGCGCAGAAGCTGGGGTAACAGGGCCGACCCTGTCAGTCCGGCACGGGTCAGGGATATTCGCGCTGCCAGCGCGAACCGCAAACAGCCCTGGACTGTGGCGTCGTTGCGCGCTGTGCCTTTTGATCGCGGATATGAGCGGTTCGAGGGGGAATATGCGATCAGTTTCGTGACCCTTTCATTTGCGGTGAAGGCAGACAGGCTGCACGTGTCCGTGCCTATGTACGGTGGTGCCCTGATGGAGGAGCTCGGCCCCAATCGGTTTCGGGCCGCCGCCGGTGGAGAAAGTGCCGAGATCGAATTTCTGGTCGAGTCTGATGGCGCGGTTAACGCGCTGATCTTGACTCGCAATGGTCAACAGACCCGGGCGAATCGCAAGCGGTGACAGCAGTCAATACTCAGCCAGGGTTGCGTCGAGAGCTGAGCACGGCTGCCCAAATGGCAACAAGGAGCAGTCCGCCGACCTCCCTGGCCTCCTCGACGGCCTGGGTCTGCATGCTGATGGAAGCGAAAATCTCTGGCAGGCTGGTTTGGCCCACCACGTCGGGTAACAGCATGCCTATCCCTATCAGGCATAGCATCAATAATGCGCGAGGTAGCAGGCGCTGACGAGGGGTTCGATATTGCAGTGCGCACATGCCTGCCGCGAGCAGGTAGATGACGACCCAGGGTAGGGCATCCGGATCATTGTATTGAACGGCTGCAGAAAGCAGGTAGATCATCAAAAATAGTGTATTCAGGGCGGTGAAGATCACGATGCTAAAATCACTCCCAGGGCGCAGAAGGGGCAACGGTGTTCATTCTACAGGCAAATCGCGGGCGAATTTTTGCGGCCATTCGTGTATTTTCCTGATCTGGGGACAGCTGCACTGCCCGGCACTGTACCATCCGTGTCACCGAGGTGGGTAAGGGGAAGCAGTTGAACATTATTGCTGCAGCCAGGCGTCAGGCAGTTTGTTTGCATGCAGCAACGTTTAACTATCGAAAAAGGCTAATAACTTTCATGACAGTAAACAAGACCAGGTGCATCCGGGGAAGGCTGTGGGCAATGGTTTGCCTATGCGCAACAGGTGCTGCTGCTTCCAGCGCGGCTATTGAAGATGTTTTGGTGACAGGGACCTTCTCGCCACAACCAGCACTGACTGCATCGGTGTCCGTCCTGAATGCAGAGCAGATAACGGCACTGAACAAGACCAACGTGGCGGATCTGCTGAAAACCCTGCCGGGTCTGCTGGTGGAGGAGCAAGGTGGCCCCGGCGGATTGACCGCGGTATCCATTCGTGGCGGTGAAGCCAATTTCACTTTGGTGCTGGTTGATGGCGTTGAGGTGAATGACCCGACCAATACGCGCGGTGGAGGTTTTGACTTTGCCAATCTCGACCCCAACCTGGTCGATCGCATCGAGGTCGTGCGCGGAGCGCAGTCGGCTGTCTACGGATCCGATGCGGTAGCGGGTGTGATCAATGTCATTACCCGGCGCGCGGGTCAGGGCCACCAGCAGGCCGTCAGCGCCGAATGGGGCGAGGACGACTACGCCGATTATAACGCGAGTGCCCTGGGCCGTTTTGGCGCATTTGATTATACCGTGGAGCTCGCGCACCGGGATGATGGAGAGCCTGTTGAAGGGAGTAAGCGTAAAACCGATAGTGCTAATGTTCGTCTAGGGTGGCGCGTTACTGATGCGCAAGAGCTCACGCTGGGTTACCGCTATGTCGATGGCGATCGTCGATCTTATCCTGAGCAAAGTGGTGGACCCGAGCTGGCGGTGAACAAAGATCTGGACAAAAGCGACTACACCCAGGAAATCCTGTCGCTGACGTGGGGTTTGGATATCTCGTCCGCCTGGCGCAGCCTGGTGAAAGCGAGCCGATTTCATGCGCAGGAAGATTTTGTGTCCCCTGGAATATCACCCTACCTCGAGGTGCCGCCGAATGCTTCGGATACGGACTTTACCCGCGATTATGTCAACTGGACCCATACGTTGATCCCTTTGCCAGCACTAACGGTTAGTGTGGGTGCGGATTACCGACATGAAGATGGCAAGAGCACGGGCTATTTGGAATTCGCAGGCAACAGACTTCCCACGGACTTTGAGCTGGATAGGAACACCGCAGGTGTCTTTACCGGGATTACCTCACGCCCCATGGATGCCATGCTACTGCAGGCCGCTGTGCGTTACGACAATCCTGAGGGTTTCGACAGTGAAACGTCTTGGCACGTGGGCGCGCAGCTGAGCCCGATCGCTGATGTCATGCTTGCGGCGAATTGGGGTGAATCCTATAAGTTGCCGAGTTTTTTTGCGCTTGGTCAGGCTCTGGTGGGGAATCCGGATCTGGTGCCAGAGCAGGGCGAGAGCTGGGATGTCGGCGCAGTGTGGCAACTGGCTTCAACAATACGCCTGGGCGTTACCTGGTTCGACAACGATTACCGCGACCTGGTGGATTTCGATGACGCGACTTTTCGCAACGTGAATCGCAGTAATGTGCAGACGCGAGGTGTGGAATTGCAGGCTGACTGGCAGCCGCTGGACGCAGTCAGTATTCGGACACAGGGCACCTATACCGATATTGACGTGAAGAGAGAGGACACCAGACTCACTGGGCGCCCCCAGTGGGTCGCGAGCATGGTGTTGCAATGGCAGGTCGCGCCGGATTGGCTGACGACACTGGACTACCAGTTTAGCGGCGAGCAGTGGTCCGCTTCTCGCTACACGGGTGAGGAGTTGACGGTGGAGTTGGATAGTTTCCATGAGGTGGACTGGGTGTTGCGCTGGCAAGTTGCCAAGGCGTGGCAGTTGCAGATATCGCTAGACAATGCCTTGGACGAGGACTACGAGACGGCGGTGGGTTTCCCTGCACCGGGGCGCGAATTTCGATTGGGTGTCAAATTCGTGAACTGATTGACCTGACGTGTTGTGCTGTCTGGTTGTGCTGCGGTCAATACTCCGTGATTAGCGGCGGACAAGTTTATAGCCAGCCGCGTAACCGGTAGACCTGATAGCCGACAATTTCGTGCAGGGCTTCCGTGGTACGCACCAGATTTTTCACCCCGGGTATACCGGAGGGGAGTGTGGAGGTGAGCTTGACCTGCTGGTAATCGGTGGGCGCCGCAATTACCTCCAGCCCCTGTTTTTTGAACAGGGCATAGGCGCGGGGCATGTGAAAAGCTGAACTGACCAGTAGAATGCGGTGCATGCCGCGATCTGCTAGCAGCTGAGCGCTGTTCACCGCATTGTCATGGGTATTCCTACTTTGGTCTTCGAGGATAAAAGCGTCCTCAGGGACCCCCATGACGGTCAATACATCCTGCATCAGCTCGGCTTCTGAGCGGGAGCCCGGTGCTGAGCCACCGGCCAGCACCACGTGCTTGGCCTTGCCTTGTTTATACAGTGCGACCGCGTGGACTAGGCGGTCCGCATACTGGTTCATATCGGGCATATTGCCCATTTTCGTATCGCCTCGCAGCGCGCCGCCTAGCAGCACGATGGCGTCGACTTCCTCAATCTCAGTCATAGATTGCGGAGGAAAATTGTCTTCTAACTTGCCCATGAGGAAATAGGAGAAATTCGCTGTGGAGCAGATGTACAGCCACAGGACTGCTACAACAACGGTATAAAAACCGCTGCGCACCCAACCCAAAGACCAAATCAACAGACCAATAACAGCTAGCAATAGGCTCAGGTTCAGGGGATAGACAAGGAGTGCCAGCAATTGTAGTGCGGTCGCAACCATTTAGTGCCCGATGAGCTCCTCAAAGAAATACCGGGCCCCAAACGGCAAGTACAGCGGCGCTGCATCGGGTTCTGGCATGCGGCTACTGTATCACATAGAGCACTAGGGGCTTCGCCGGGCGTGTTCCATTATGCCGAAAAGATGACTGGCAGTCGTTCAAGGCCGCGCAATAGTATGTTTGGCATATAATCAAGTTCACTCGGATCGCAGGCCAATTGCATACTCTGGGTACCGTCAAATAGCTTCTCCCAAGAGGATATCATTTCCAGTCTAGAGAGATGTTGGCCAATACAGACATGGGTACCAAAGCCGAAGGCGATGTGGCGCTTGGCGTTTGCGCGCGTCACATCAAAGGCCATAGCGTGTGAGAACACAGATTCGTCGTGATTGGAGGAGAAGTACTTCAGTAGCACCATGCTGCCCGCAGGAATGTCTGTGCCACCGAGGGTATAGTCTTTTTTTGTGATGCGCCACATATTGGAGGTTGGTGATGCCAGCCGCAGCGTCTCCTCCACAAGGTTAGGAATAAGTGAACGGTCTTCCCGCACCTTTGCCGCCTGATCGGGATTGAGGCACAGCTGCCGGATACCTTCGGCCAGGGTAGCGGTGGTGGTTTCGTTGCCGGCCACGAGGAATTGGGTGCAGTGGCTCAGCTGCTCCTCGATAGTGAGGGGGCGGCCATCGACTTCTGCGTGCGCCACGATATCCAGCAGGTCATCCTTGCGGTTGGCACGGCGTTCTTCCAGCGCTTCGGCAAACCAGTCGTATTCCTCCTTGACGGCGGCCTGCGCCTCGAGCAACGCCTCCTTGTTCGCCACTTGTGATAGGACGGTTACATTGGCCACGGTCCACTTGAAGGCCAGGTCAATCATGTCCAAAGGAATGCCGAGCACGTGCATGATTACAGACAAGGGCAGCGGCCGTGCAAATTGTTCGATAAAGTCAAAGGTTTCGCCGTACGGTAGGTTGGCGACCATGCGCTCAGCCAGATCATCCGTCCAGGGCTTGTAGCGGTGCAGGTTCTTTGCCAGGAAAAAGTCTCGCACCGTGTCGCGATACATCTTGTGGTCAGGATCGTCAACCGTGAGCAAGGTGCCCCTGCCAAGGTCGTAGGTGTTTTTCATGGCGGAGACGACCTCCTCATCGAGGTGTTTGGTCGATCCGAGTGCCAAGGTGAATTCGCTGGAGAATACCGTGTCCGTCTTGTGCGCTTCGCGCACCAGCTCGTAGGAGGAGACGACGTATACGCCTGACGCCGGGTCCTGGTATACGGGGACGTGCTCGCGCAGTGTCTTGTCGTAGTGGTAAGGACACTTGAGGGTATTGGCGTCAAACAGGGGCATGTCCGCGAGGGCGCGGTTGTCGGTTGCAGTCGGTGCCGTCACGATTTATCCCCTTTGATCCAGTCGCGGAGAGACGCAGTATGGTTCCAATAAATAAAACAGTCAATCCTGATTTTATTTTTTTTGATGTGCCCGCCAGCGCGGGTCTGCGCAGCGCAGCGGGTTATTGTGGCGATTCAGTGCAACGTCTGATCAGTTCATCTGTTTTGGGTAAGTCCGCCTCGCAGGATTTTTTGCAAGCCCGGGTCTCCGCATTCCACTGAAAAGGGTTGAATATGCAGCCGATGTAGCAGGGCGCTGCGGCTACCGCCAGCTCGCGGAACGCGCAGTCATGCCCTTCCTCTCCAAGAAACGTGATGCCCTGCGGGGCGGACAGCCTTTCGATGACGTCCATGCCATCGCTGCTGCCGTCCATACCCACGCGCGGTGTGCCGTCCTCCCGCAGGTTACCGGTGACGTAAAGCAGGGCCCTAGCCAGCATGAGTTGATAAAAGGGATCGTTGATCGTGTCTGTGCTGTGTCCAAGCGTCGTGCCAAACACCGGCGTACCCCCGGGATAGCTAAGCCAGGCGGTCACATGGTCCTTGCCGTCTGCGCCGAGACTGGTGAGTAGGGGCTTTCCCTCAAAGGATAGATTGATGTAGAGCTCGTCTGCGGCCAGCGTCCAGTCCTGAGGCATGCCCTGGGTGATGGGATGGGGTTCGCTCTTTGTCATCGTCATTGCGCCCAGGGGCGCATGCGCCTTGGTGTGCAGTCCCAGCATGGGCCACCACAGAGGGGTATCACGAAAGCTGTGCAGACTGCAGTGGACAACGACTGCGGGTACGCCCAATTGTTCTGTCTGACGCCGCATATTGGCGATCAGTGCGGAGTCGGTGCTGTCTGCCAGGCAAAAATTGTAGATCAGCACGTCGTAGCCCTGGGCATAATCGGCGCTCTTCCAGCGGTCCAGTTCTGCCAGTGAGACGTCAAAACGAACGTTTGCATGTTCGCTAATCCGGTGCACGAGAATCCAGGTCTGCTCCTGGTAATTATGGTAGACACCTTGGGTGGTCACGATTAGCGCGCGCAGCGGGGCCGCCGCAATCGCGACTGTCGTACTAAAAAGCGCAGCAACAATGCACAGCAAAAGGCATAAGGGGAGGCGGCGGCACATGGGAAGCCTGCTGGTTTTCTATGGACTCACTGACCTGTCCGGAGCTTACCATGTCAATCGGTACAGGTAACCCTGCGGAATCGGGGTAGGCCTGCCTTGGTGGCGGAACGGCCAGAGTTTCGGGCTATACTGCGCCAGATGTAAACGTATTCGGTGAACGCCTATGCTTTCAGCTGTTCGACCAAGGCAATGTCGATGGCCACTTGTCGTGTCCTTGCGGGTGACATGTTGTGTACTAGGTCTGCTCGCGTCGGCTTGTCAGCGCGATGCAGAAGTGACCGCCAAACCGGCCTACGATTTGGCGATGAACTCGCACCAGCTGATGGAGTGGGTGCTCGAGCCTGCGGCTGACATTGTCTGGGATTCAGCCGGCACCATCATCACTGCTGAGGGCCATCGTGAGCTGGCACCGGGCACCGATGCCGGTTGGGACAAAGTTGTTCGAGCCGGCGCCGTCCTGCGTGAGGCAGGGAACCTACTCATGCTCCCGGGACGCGCGGCAGGGGCGGACTGGTTAGAGTACTCCCAGGCTCTCAGTGGCGCCGGCCGACGTGTCATGGCGGCGGCCAACGCACAGGATCCGGACGCCTTGTTTGACGCGGGTGGGCATGTTTACCAGATTTGTCGGGCCTGTCATGACCAGTATTGGGTAAGAGACGAAGACTAGGCGATGCCTCGCTGCTTAGTGCTTTACCTTGTTGTGATCTGTCTGCTTAGTTCCGGGCTCGCGGCCTGGGCTCACGACCTCTCAATGGGCAATAGCAGTTTCGTGCAGCGCCTGGATGGGCCTGCAGTAATCCCCTTTCTGTACCTCGGCGCTAAACACATGTTTACCGGTATCGATCATCTGTTGTTCTTGCTTGGCGTCATTTTTTTCCTGTATCGGCCGCGTCATATTGTCCTCTATGTCACGCTATTTACTCTGGGACACAGCGTGACGTTGGTATTGGGTGTGTGGGCCAACTGGCAGGTCAATGAGCACCTGGTGGATGGCATTATTGGGTTATCTGTTGTGTATAAGGCATTCGAGAATATGGGGGGCTTCCAACAGGTGTTGAAAATCAATCCCGATCCGCGCATCGCAGTGTTTGTCTTCGGCTTGTGCCATGGCCTGGGTCTGGCCACCAAGCTGCAGACGACGATGAGCAGTGGAGACGGAATGCTGGTCAACCTGCTCAGCTTTAATGCTGGAGTGGAACTGGGTCAGTTGTTGGCGCTGGTGTTCATACTGGTATTGCTTTCGCGTTGGCGCCGTGTGGCAGCTTTTCGACGGCAGGCCTTTGCGTTGAATACATTGGTGATGTGTGCCGGCTTCCTGCTCGCCGGCAACCAGTTTGCGGGATACCTTTTCGCATGACCGAATCGGCTGCGAAGCGGGGAATTCTGCTGGCCAGCGCTGCGGCTTTTCTGGTTGCCGTGATCCTGCTGGTAACAGTGTTACTGCCCGCCGAGTATGGTTGGGATCCTTTGGGTACCGGCGCTGCGCTGGGCTTGTTGGGTATGGCGGTTGATGATGTCGCAGTGCTCGACGAACAGGATAGCCCCTGGCGGCAGGATGCCATTGCACTGCAGCTCGCGCCATTCGAATCTGTTGAATACAAATACCGGTTGCAGCAGGGTGAGGCACTGCTATTCCAATGGCGTGCCGATGGTGAAGTTTTGTTTGATTTGCACGCCGAACCGGACGGCGCTGCGCAAGGTTACGCAGAGAGTTTTGCAACAGGCCGCGGTAGCGGCGCCAATGGCAGTTACACTGCGCCCTTCCCGGGTCTACACGGTTGGTTCTGGCAGAACCGAGGAGATAAGACGGTTATTGTAACACTGCAGACGTCAGGCTATTTTGATCGAGCGGTAGAGTTTCGCGATGGCCGCGCATTCACTTACGAAGTAGAGGGTGCGAGATAGGGGAATCGACTGTGTCGCGATGACGGTTCAGTCGCCATAAGCCAGCGCCAGCATTTCGCGCACCGCCTGGAGCTGTATGAACCAATAAAACAGCAAGCCGCCGACGATAGTAACACTGGCAAGCACGGCTGCGCCCTGCGTATCCTTTATCTTTGCCGGCTGATTCTCCATAGCGCGCTACCCTGAAAACCCGATCCAGCGACCGGTGGCCGCCACGGTAAACCAAACCATCAGAGATGCAACCGCCAGCAACTTAAGGACAGCGGGATGCACCTGGTCGCTGTCCTGTCGCAACAAAGGTCGCCGCACGCCGTAGACAAAGGCTACACCGACAGCGAGCGCGAGCATCTTGTACCAGAAGACCGGGAGATAGTAGATCTTTATCGCCACGCCACAGGTCATGAAAAGGCCTGTCAGCGCTGCGGTTACCAGGCCGCAGGTAAAGAGCCGATGACAATGGGTCTGCACTTCGAGCAGGGGCGTATCCCTGAATGCGAGGTCCAGTAGCCTGCCGTCTGCCACCAACACCGCGCCGCCGAGCAGCGCCATGCCAAGCAGATGAACCGCCTGCACCGTGGCGAAAACCGCACCCCAACTCTGTCCGATGACCCCTAGGGGGGTCGTTTCCATCCATTCAAACAGCGGCAGTAATGACGCCCAGGTGTCAATGCGTGCCTCGCTGGTTGCAAACCACAGGCCCAGTCCAATGGCGAGCGCGACAGCAAGCGTTCTAGGATACCCGTGTGCGATAGCTTTAGTCATTGCACGGTTTGCGCATGCCCGGCATCAGTAATGTGTCTGTTCGTTGATACAGCCAGACAGGGTGGCGAATGGCTCTGGCGGCCCGGTACGACAGTCGAACCAGTCGTAGGCAATGAGGCGGCCAAAGACAACGATCAGCATCCAGAAGCACAGTGACAGCCCAGCACCCCACTGCAGAGCCGGCGGCGCCTTTCTGGCGGTGTCCCAACCGGTGCCTGCCGTTGTCATGCTATGGTGGAAGCACCAGGCGTTGATGGCGGCCGCGACCATCAGCACGACTTTCATGCGGAACCACAGGCTCTGTGCGGTGCGCACCGGAATCGCGTAAAAAAGCAGCAGGCCGGTGATCAACATGATACTGAAGCCCAACAGCATCGGTAGGTGCAGGCGTCGCGCCAGGTCGCCGGCCGGAATGCCGGGCAGTGCCAGGCCAAGCATGCGCAGATCGATGAGAAAAAGAAGCCCCAAGCTGAACATCAGTGTCAGCACGTGGGTGGTCTCGATCCAGTTGTATAAATAGAACGATTCATGCAATGCGGTGCTCCACCCGTGGGTGTCTAGCCAGACCGCAAAATTGTAGATCGCTTGATTCAAAGTCGAACAACGTCCAGGCCAGTGTTATTCAACGCTCCCGCGGATCCGCACCGTCGCGCGGTGCGCCCGTGCCGGAAGAGCCCATGAACACCTTGCGACCGTCCGCAAAGGTCAGATCCCTGCCATTAGCCTTGCAGGCGGGTACGCAGGTCTTGTCCTTAGCCTGGTAACCGCGCACCTTGATTTCGCTGCCGATGGGCAGAGAATTTTTGTGGATACCACTGCGTAATAGGGTGTTCGGTGTGCCGCCTTCTACCATCCAGGCGACGGATGTGCCATCGTCGTCGATCACCGCCAGGTGAATCCAGGCGTGCGGGTTGATCCACTCCACCTTGGTCACCGCCCCCTCGAGTGAAACGGGGGCTTCCTTGTCAAATTCTGCAGAGAAGGCGTGGTGCCCCCGCGCCTGCCATGAAACGAAGGCAACCAGTGGCAGCGCCAGCCACAGACTCGCTTTTAATAGAGCCATACGTTACTCCTCTTCTTCCTGTCGCGCGCCGGCCAGTATATTAGGCAACCCGTAGTTGCCCTCGTGACAGGCGTATTCATAGATGGGACCCTCGGCCGTCCGTAGCATGAGTTCGCCGCGCCAGGGTTGGGTGTAAATACTGGCATCGGTCACGGTGAACTGATACAAGATTTCATGCGCATTGATGCGTGTGAAGCGTTCCTCAACCATACTGTCTGTCGTCATATACAGTTGGTGTTTGATGGCAGCGCGCAGGTTTTGTTGTGGGTGGAACTGTGATGTGCGGACTACCAGGGTGTCACCGTCCCAGTGGCCGATGGAGTCGCCCAACCAGGGTTTTACGGCATGTGGCAGCGGCTTGTCATCCAGGCGAATAGTGCGCACGTTGTGGTTCATCTCCACGAGGATCAATACCTCGTCTGGCGTTTGCACGAATTGGTAGTGGTTGTTATACAACACGGGCAGCATCGGTGGGCCGCCGGTCGAGCCGAAACCCACAATACAGCGTTCGCCC
>JABSPW010000063.1 GCA_013214285.1 Halioglobus sp.
CCAAACTGCAGCACCGCTACCATGTCATCGGTGATCTCGAGTAAAGAGACCTCTCCACCGTGTGCGGCCAGCGCCGGATTCACTTCGTTGTACAGCACGTAGTTAATACGATCCTCAAGTGGGCTATCCTCATCCACCCTGGGCATCTTCGCATTCGGAGCTTTGATCGTCAGCTGGCCACCCATCCGATCCTTGGCATAATCCACCAATGCGTCCTCTAGATACGGTAGGCTGCGCCCCTCATACCATACTTTGAAGAGCGCAAGCTCTGCGACCTCGTCACTCTCCTGTATGTCACCCTCGCGGCAATAGGCGATACACGTCTCTGCGCGCGGCGTACCCGGCTGATTGATAAAGACCCTTACACCCAGCGCGTCCTCCTGCTTGGACAGTAACTCGGCAAGGTACTCCTGAGCAGAATCCGTAATGGTGATCATGCGACATTCCAATCCAGAGTTAAATACTCGGTTATTATACCCCACTTGTCTCGAAAGTGTGAGATGAGGCCTCTCGCTTTTTGTGCTCTGCGCGGCATAATCTGTTAATATTACGGGCTTTTTTGAGGGGCTGGCTCTCTAGGAAGTAACTGAAAATGAAGGCATTTCATGGCGGGTGACAAAACAGCGGGCACGCTGCTGGAGCAGGCCCTCTCACAGCGCATCTTGATCATCGATGGCGCTATGGGCACGATGATTCAGGCGGAGCAGCTCGAGGAAACAGACTTTCGTGGGAAACGCTTCGCGGAACACGGCTCTGATCTCAAAGGTAATGGGGAGATTCTCAGCCTGACGCGGCCGGACATCATCGCCAAAGTGCACCGTGCCTACCTGGACGCAGGCGCAGACATCATCGAGACCAACACCTTTGGCAGCACCCGTGTGGCACAGGCAGATTATGCCCTCAGCGACCTCGCCTACGAACAAAATCTGGCTTCAGCACGCATTGCTCGCGAGGTAGCCGATACCGTTACAGCACTGAACCCGGACAAGCCCCGTTTCGTGGCCGGCGTCCTGGGGCCAACACCAAAGACCGCATCCATATCCCCGGACGTTAACGATCCCGGTGCGCGCAGTATCAGTTTTGACAGGCTACGCGACGACTATGCAGACGCCACCAGAGGCCTGATAGAAGGTGGTGCCGACCTGATTATGATCGAAACCATTTTTGATACACTCAACGCAAAAGCGGCGATCTTTGCGGTGCGAGGGGTATTTGAGGAGTTAGGCAGGGACTTGCCTATCATGATATCAGTGACTTTCCCCGATATCAGTGGGCGAGTGCTGTCAGGGCAGAATCCGGAGGCGTTTTGGAATGCCGTAGCCCATGCCAGGCCTTTGATCGTTGGCAGCAACTGCGGGCGCCCCTACCGAGAAATCCGACCCTTCATCGAAGATCTCTCTAACGTCAGTGACTGCTATTTCAGTGCGCATCTCAACGCAGGATTACCGAACGCCTTCGGGGAATTTGACGAGACGCCGGACATCATGGAAGGGGAATTCTCCGAGTTTGCTGGCCGCGGTTTCCTCAATTTGGCCGGTGGCTGCTGCGGCACTACGCCAGAGCATATCAAAGCCATTGCAGATGCTTGCTCGAAGGCAGCGCCACGCAGCCTACCCACGCTTGAACCTGCCTGCCGTTTGAGTGGTCTGGAGGCTTTCAACATTAGCGCCGACAGCCTCTTTGTGAACGTCGGTGAGCGCTGCAATGTCACAGGCTCTGCCCGCTTCAAACGACTGATACTGGAGGAACAGTTTGACGATGCACTAGAGGTAGCAAGAACCCAGGTTGAGAACGGTGCGCAAATCCTGGACATCAATATGGACGAGGGCATGCTGGATTCTCAGGCGGCTATGGTGACGTTCCTCAACCTGCTTGCTTCGGAACCCGACATATCGCGTGTGCCTATCATGGTGGACTCCTCGAAATGGGACGTCATCGAAGCAGGCTTGAAGTGTATACAGGGTAAAGCCGTGGTCAATTCCATCAGCCTGAAAGCAGGCGAGGTGGAATTCCTCGAACAAGCCCGCCTGTGCCAGCGTTATGGCGCCGCGGTCGTGGTGATGGCATTTGATGAAAAAGGTCAGGCGGATACGCTGCAGCGCCGCAAAGACATCTGTAAACGCAGTTATGACTTACTCATCGAAACGCTGAATTTCAACCCCAATGACATTATTTTTGATCCGAATATATTCGCCGTCGCAACCGGAATCGAAGAGCACAATAACTACGCGGTCGATTTTATCTCTGCGACACGCTACATCAAGTCAGAGCTTCCCGGCGCGCTGGTTTCTGGCGGAGTATCAAATGTTTCCTTTTCATTCCGTGGCAATGATGCCGTGCGGGAGGCGATTCACTCTGTATTTCTCTACCACGCTATTCAGGCAGGTATGGATATGGGTATTGTCAATGCTGGTCAGCTGGCGGTATATGACGACCTACCTGCGGACCTCAAAGACGCGGTCGAAGACGTTATTCTCAATCGACGCGATGACGCAACGGAAAGACTTCTAGAGGTTGCCGAGGGCTATCGCGATACGGGGGGCTCTGGAACACGTGAGGAGGATCTGAGTTGGCGTGAAGGGAGCGTAGAGGAGCGATTATCACACGCACTGGTCAAGGGCCTGACTAACTGGATTATCGAGGATACAGAGGAAGCGCGTCAGCAATACGACCGACCTATCGAGGTGATTGAGGGTCCGCTGATGGATGGCATGAATGTTGTTGGTGACCTGTTTGGCTCAGGCAAGATGTTTCTTCCGCAGGTGGTAAAAAGCGCCCGCGTTATGAAACAGTCGGTAGCGCATCTGCAGCCCTTTATCGAGGCGGGCAAAGACGAAGGTAACTCGAGCAATGGCAAGATATTGATGGCTACCGTAAAAGGAGATGTCCACGACATCGGCAAAAATATCGTAGGCATCGTCTTGCAGTGCAACAATTTCGAGGTCATTGACCTGGGCGTTATGGTGCCTTGCGAGAAAATCCTGGAGATCGCAAAACAGGAACAAGTGGATATCGTGGGGCTGAGTGGCCTGATCACACCATCACTCGATGAAATGGTGCATGTCGCCAGCGAGATGCAACGCCTGGAATTCAACGTGCCATTGTTGATTGGAGGAGCCACGACATCGAAGGCGCACACAGCCGTCAAAATCGAACCTCAGTACGACCGCGATGTCATCGTATATGTCCCCGATGCTTCACGCAGTGTTGCCGTTGCGACTCAACTCATGGGTCAGGGCAAGGGCAAATATGTGCAGAGCCTGCAGGAAGACTATGCGGTGGTGCGCGAGCGTGTAGCTAATCGCAAGCCGAAGGGACAGCAGCTGACCTATGCCGAGGCCGTTGCCAACGCAATACCTCTGGAGTGGCAGGCCTATACAGCGCCCCGCCCCACCTTTCTTGGAAATCAGGTGTACAAGGACTTCCCCCTTGAAAAGTTGGTGCCTACTATTGATTGGACACCCTTTTTCATCACCTGGGAATTGGCTGGAAAATTTCCTGCTATTCTGGAGGATCACAAGGTCGGGGCTCAAGCGAGTGAGCTTTACCGGGATGCACAGGCTATGCTGCGGCGGATAGTCGAGGAAAAATGGTTGACGGCCAACGCCACGGTGGGTTTCTGGCCTGCTGCACGAATCGGTGCCGACGATATTGAGATTTATTCCGATGACACACGCCATGAGGTGATTGCCACCTTGCATCATCTACGCCAGCAAACAGGCGGCCGGAACGGTAATTACAATGCCAGTCTCGCTGATTTCATCGCGCCATCCACCTCCGACACTGTAGACTATATCGGTGGTTTCTGTGTCACCACTGGACATGGCGTAGACACCCTGTCGGCGAAATTTGAGGCAGGGCACGATGATTACAATAGTATCTTGTTGAAATCGCTGGCAGATCGATTAGCGGAGTCGTTTGCAGAATATCTGCATCGCCTCGTTCGCAAGGAACTTTGGGGTTATAACCCTGGCGAGTCACTGAACAATGAAGAGTTGATTCGGGAACGCTATAACGGTATCCGTCCCGCACCTGGCTATCCGGCTTGTCCCGACCATACAGAAAAAGATACCTTGTTCCGGTTACTCGATGCTGAAAATGCGTGTGGTGTCAGCCTATCGGAAAACTTTGCCATGACACCAGCGGCGTCCGTCAGTGGCTTCTACTTCTCACACCCCGAATCGCGCTATTTCTCCGTCGGCAAAATCGGCAGGGACCAGGTTGAAGATCTAGCTTTACGCAAAGGGCAGTCAATTGAGGCTATTGAGCGCTGGCTGCGCCCCAATCTTAATTACTAAAGGAGGGACGTCGGATTGACCCACAAGAACTCGGGTGAGGCCAAAGAATCGCACAGTAAACTGCACCCATTGCAGGTCATGGCCAGTGTCTTGGCAGCGGGCCTGGGAGTCCAGAGCAGTAAAAACCGCGAGCGAGATTTTAAACAGGGACGGGTGGGAGCCTTCATTATCACAGGCATCCTATTCTCCCTCTTGTTGATCGGCGTTCTGACCTTGCTCGTTCAGGGTGTACTTCACTCTGCGGCCAACTGAGAGCGCGCGTTACCTTCAAGAGGGCATGCTCGATAGCCACACGTACAACGTTAAAACAACGATTGCAATAATCGCGGTTACGGCAAAGGCGTCAGCGGCGCCATCACTGGCCACTTTCGACTCCTGTTTATCAGGCATCCTATCCTCCACATTCCAAGCAAGCGCGGGCGGCATTATAGCAGCTCCAAGCGCCACGCCAAGTCCCCAGGAACAGCCCACCGGGGGCTGGCTGGCACCATACACCCAGTCTAACCATATGAATATTCAGACTATTTGTAGGCCTCTGTTTTCTGGTAAAGTTGCGCCTCGCGAAGGAACTCTGCCCTGGGGCCGCCACGGAGAATACGACGGACTAATGTACGTTTACGACCAGTATGACCAGACCATTGTCGACGAGCGCGTTGCGCAGTTTCGCGATCAGACAGCGCGCTTCCTGACAGGACAGATTTCTGACGAGGCTTTCTTACCGCTGCGCCTGCAGAACGGCCTGTATGTTCAGCGTTTGGCGCCGATGCTGCGCATCGCTGTGCCCTACGGCCTAATGAACAGCACACAACTGCGCAAGTTAGCCGATATTTCGCGCGACTACGACAAGGGCTACGCCCATATTAGCACGCGCCAGAACGTACAGCTGAACTGGCCGCAACTCGAAGAAGTACCCGACATACTGGAAGAACTCGCTTCTGTACAGATGCATGCGATCCAGACGAGCGGCAATTGCATTAGAAATACCACAACAGACCAGTTCGCCGGTGTCGCGCCCGATGAGTTGGACGACCCTCGCCCCTACTGTGAGATTATCCGCCAGTGGTCAACGCTGCACCCTGAATTCGCGTTTTTACCCCGCAAATTCAAGATTGCAGTATGTGGCTCCAGACAGGACCGCGCTGCCATCCACAACCACGATATTGGTCTGGACTTGGTCACCGACGCAGAGAACAACCTCGGCTTGAAGGTCCTGGTAGGTGGCGGCCTGGGCCGCACGCCCGCCATTGGGGCTGTCATACGTGAATGGCTTCATCCAACGCATCTGCTGACCTATCTCGAAGCGATACTTCGGGTTTATAACCAGCACGGACGGCGAGACAACAAATACAAGGCACGTATAAAGATACTGGTTAAAGCAATGGGAGTTCCCGCCTTCCGAGAGGCAGTAGAACAGGAATGGCGGTCGCTCAAAAATGGACCAACAACACTTACGCAACAAGCTATTGATCACGCGCGATCGTTTTTCAGGGCGCCGGACTACGCGATCCTTGATTCCGAAGATGCACGACAGGATATCCAGTCGCGCTGCATGGCTGACCCTATCTTTGCACAGTGGTTCCAGAGTAATACGCAGGCTCATCGGATGCCCGGTTACCGCATTGTCACTCTATCACTGAAGGCAACAGGTTATGCCCCGGGCGACATTACGGCAGAGCAGATGGAACTGGTTGCTGAACTGGCAGACCGATACGCCTATGGCGAAATTCGCAGCACCCATCAGCAGAACTTGGTGTTGGCTGATGTTCGCATGTCTCTACTCTACGAACTATGGCAGGAATTACAACCAGCTGGCCTGGCAACAGCCAATATCGGTTTTCTAACGGATATGATCTGCTGCCCAGGGGGTGACTATTGCTCTCTGGCCAATGCAAAATCCATTCCTGTAGCCGAGGCCATCCAGTCACGCTTTGACAGCCTCGACTATCTCTATGATTTAGGTCCGATTGAACTGAACATTAGTGGCTGTATGAATGCCTGTGGCCACCACCATATTGGCCACATCGGCATTCTGGGGGTGGACAAAAAGGGGCAGGAGTTCTATCAGGTTAGTCTCGGCGGCAGCCAGAGCAAGGATGCCTCACTGGGAAAGATACTCGGTCCATCCTTTAAGCAGGAAGACATGCCGGATATTATTGACACGATTCTTTGCACATATCTGTCATTACGAAAGGCCGAGGAGAGTTTTCTGGAAACGTACCGACGGGTGGGTATCAACCCTTTCAAAGAGCGTGTATATGCCCAAAATTATTAGGCGCGGCGTGATTACTGCAGACAATCGTCACGGCATTGATGCCGATGCCGAAACCACCTTGCCCGGGCAGGTATGCACACTGGCCCAGTGGCTAAAGCTGGCAGATAAATGCGGCAGCGCGGTACAACTGGAGCCTGGACAACCGCCTGCGCCGCTGCTGGAACACCTCGAGGACATTGAACTTGTGGTCATTCACTTCCCCGTGTTGACTGATGGTCGAGGCTTCTCTTATGGTCGGGAGCTGCGTGAGCGTGGTTATCTGGGCGAACTGCGCGCGTCAGGACATTTTATTCGTGATCAACTGACCTATCTCGTCCGCTGTGGTTTCGACGCGTTCCAAATGGCCGATAACACTGATCTTGAAGCGGCTTTATTGAGCTTGAACGACTTCAGCGAGCACTACCAGGCCGCTGTTGACGAGCCGCTACCACTGTTTCGCCGGCGACAGATAGCAGCTAGCTAAGTTCCTATCTTACCGGACTTTGACTACACTGCCCGGGCACCGAATAAAGGCGATAGTATGCTCCGATGCTAAAACCAGAACAGCGGGAAGAAGCAACGAATGGACGCTAGCAGTATTACTTTTTCTTTTTTTCTGATATTTTCCGGAGCGGCAGTATTCGCATCACTCGCGCTATACACTCGTCAGCCACTTATCATTGCCTACATTGCGTTGGGAGCGTGTTTCGGGCCCTTCGGCATGTCGCTCGTTACCGATACGCAGCTTATCTCTGACATAGGCCACGTCGGCATCATATTCCTCCTTTTTCTATTAGGCCTGGATATGCAGCCACAAGCCCTTTGGGCGACCTTGAGGAAATCAACCGTTGTCGCCGTATTCAGTTCCGCCCTGTTCCTGGTCACAGGCTACTTCGTCGCTATCGCGTTTGGCTACTCTTCGATGGACAGCCTTGTGGTAGGTGCCGCTATGATGTTTTCCTCTACGATCATCGGAATTAAGCTTCTGCCGACAACGGTACTGCACCACCGCCATATCGGAGAACTAATGATTGGTCTGCTGTTACTGCAAGATTTGCTGGCCATTATTATCCTTATGCTCCTGCTGAGTATGGCAGATGGAGAAAGTGGCGATGTGGGCACTAGCCTTCTCGTCACGTTATTAGCGTTACCGCTACTTTTTATATTGGCTCTCGGTTTTGTGCGTTTCCTGTTACTATCGTTGATACGCCGCTTCGATCGTTTTCATGAGTACATTTTTTTGTTGGCGCTGGGTTGGTGCCTGGGCATGGCAGAATTGGCAGTGCTGCTGGGGCTATCTGCAGAAATCGGTGCTTTTATTGCAGGCATTACGATTGCGACAAGCCCGATTTCGCAATACATTGCAGTTAGTCTTAAACCGCTGAGAGATTTCTTTTTGATACTGTTTTTTTTCTCAGTAGGTGCGCAGTTCAATCTCAGCGTTCTACCGGAGGTCCTGGCACCCGCTTTGGTGATGTCTATATTGATCCTCAGCATGAAGCCCGTAACGTTTCGCTATTTGCTCAAAGGCGTCAGCGAACGCCGCAGCCTTGCCTGGAATCTCGGTTTCCGGCTTGGCCAGGCCAGCGAGTTTTCGCTGCTCATCGCCTACGTTGCTATTGGCGGCGCACTGATTTCCGAGAAGGCCTCGCTGCTAATTCAGGCGACCACCATTCTGACGTTACTCGTATCATCTTATATTGTGGTATTGAACTACCCGACGCCGATTGGGCTCACCGATAAGCTGCGCCGAGACTAAGAGAAAACCAGGCCACATCGACCGGTTTTTTTTAAAACTGTGCTTCTATATTTTCGATTCCAGTTCAGGTAATGCTTCGAACAGGTCCGCGACAAGTCCATAATCTGCAACCTGGAAGATAGGTGCATCCTCATCTTTGTTTATGGCGACAATCACTTTGGAATCCTTCATTCCTGCCAGGTGTTGAATCGCGCCAGAAATACCGACAGCGATATAGAGGTCAGGTGCGACGATCTTGCCTGTCTGCCCAACCTGCATGTCATTAGGGACGAAGCCAGCATCAACAGCGGCACGTGAGGCCCCGATAGCCGCATTCAACTTGTCTGCAATCCCTTCCAGTAGCTTGAAATTCTCCCCGTTCTGCATGCCCCGACCACCGGAGATGACGACATCCGCAGAGGTTAGTTCCGGCCGGTCAGACTCTGCGACTTCCTCTCCAACAAAAGTAGAAAGACCCGCATCGTGCACGCTATCCAACGCTTCTATAGCCGCTGACCCCCCCTCGGCCGGCACACCATCATAGGCCGTAGTCCGCACCGTTATAACTTTCTTCGCATCAGCACTTTGCACAGTCGCTATCACGTTTCCCGCATATATCGGACGTTGAAATGTATCAGCAGAATCCACTGCAATAATATCCGAGATCTGGCCAACATCCAGCAGGGCAGCAACGCGAGGCATGATGTTTTTGCAACTGACCGTCGCCGGCGCGAGAATATTGTCATAGTTGGCGGCAGCTTCCGCAATCAGCAAACTAACGTTTTCCGCCAGCTGGTGCTCATAGGCAGCATTATCAGCCAGTAGCACCTTTCCTATCCCTGGCACCGCCGCAGCGGCCGCAGCGGCCGCGTCGCAGTTTGCGCCTGCGACTAAAATATCAATATCTCCACCCAAGGCCTGTGCGGCAGCAACCGTGTTCAATGTTGAGGCTTTCAGGCTATTGTTGTCGTGCTCTGCAATTACCAGCGTACTCATGAGATTACCTTCGCCTCATTCTTCAGTTTATCGACCAGCTCGTCCACATCAGCAACCTTAATACCCTCCTGCCGCTCTGCGGGAGGCGCCACTTTTACTTGCGACACATGTCGCCTAACAGTCACACCGAGATCTTCGGCGCTATAGACGTCCAGCTGTTTCTTTTTCGCCTTCATGATATTCGGCAGGGAGGCATAGCGCGGCTCGTTCAAACGCAAGTCAGTGGTCACAATTGCCGGAAGGCTCAGCCTAACGGTCTGCAGGCCTCCGTCGACTTCCCGGGTAACACTCACTTTGTCACCGTCAACGACTACTTCTGAGGCGAAAGTTCCCTGCGGCATGTTTGCCAACGCGCCCAACATCTGTCCCGTCTGATTATTGTCGCCGTCGATGGACTGCTTGCCAAGAATAACCAGTTGCGGCTGTTCTTTGTCAATAACACCTTTCAGCAACTTGGCAACAACCAAGGGCTCTACACCGTTCTCAACATCCACCTGGATACCCCGATCGGCCCCCAGCGCCAGCGCTGTGCGAATCTGCTCTTGACAGCTTTTATCACCGATGGATACGGCAATAACTTCACTGGCAGTACCGGCTTCCTTCAGACGTACGGCCTCTTCCACAGCGATTTCGCAAAACGGGTTGATGGCCATTTTGACGTTATTGAGATCAACGTCACTACCATCCGGTTTAGCACGCACCTTGACGTTATAGTCAACAACGCGCTTGACGGCAACAAGAACCTTCATGGATTCTCCAAACACTTTTTCCGATGGGTTGACAAGCGGAAGCGGTGGCAAAACGGCTTCAGCCAGACAGTTACGGCGCCGTATGTTGCCCACAATTGCCCCCGGGGTCAATAGCTATTGCCGCCTCTGAATGGACGTAATCTGGCCGTAGTAGCGATTCCAGCGATTCGCCGGCTTTATAGCATTTAACCTATAGAAATTATATACTTGCGCCACTTTTGGCGGTGGAACTGGTGGCGTTGCCAGACCAAAGAGAACTAGAGGACAGTGCCGTGGAACGGGAATCTATGCAATTTGATGTCGTCGTCGTTGGTGCCGGGCCGGCTGGCCTCGGTGCAGCCTGTCGGCTCATGCAGCTCGCACAGACGAACGAAAAGGAAATTACCGTCTGCCTGGTCGAGAAGGGCTCTGAGGTGGGCGCACACATCCTATCAGGTGCCGTTATGGACCCTAGGGCGATAGACGAGTTGTTTCCCGACTGGAAAGAACGTGGCGCACCACTGAACGTGCCCGTCACAGAAGACCAGGTGCTATTGATGACCAACGAGACCAGCGCCTTTAACGTGCCTCTGATGTTCGCACCAGGGTTTCATAATAATGGCAACTATGTGATCAGCCTTGGAAACGTTTGTCGGTGGCTGGCAGAGCAAGCTGAAGCTATGGGCGTGGAAGTGTATCCCGGCTTCGCCGCATCGGAAGTGCTGTACAACGAGGACGGCAGTGTCAAAGGCGTGGCTACTGGGGATATGGGTATTGCCGCCGACGGTAGCCACAAAGACTCCTATATGCCGGGCATGGAGCTACACGCCAAATACACAGTGTTTGCTGAAGGCTGCCGTGGACACCTAGGTAAGCAACTGATCCGAAAATTTGAACTGGACAAAGGTTGCGATCCACAACATTACGGCATTGGTTTTAAAGAGATCTGGGATATTGATCCGACGAAACATAAACCTGGGCTCGTCATTCACACGACGGGCTGGCCTGCACAGAAGAACACCGCGTCGGGTACTTACTTGTATCACAGCGATAATAACCAGATCGCCATCGGATACGTGGTCCCGCTGAGTTATGAAAACCCTTACCTTTCTCCCTTTGACGAATTCCAGCAGTGGAAACAACACGCAAAGATCCGACATTACCTCGAAGGTGGCACACGCGTATCCTATGGTGCCCGCGCACTGATTAAAGGCGGGCCCAGCTCGCGGCCGAAGATGAGTTTCCCCGGCGGTCTACTGGTCGGCGACGACGCAGGCACCCTAAACTTTGCCCGCATCAAGGGTACCCACACGGCACTTAAATCAGGCATGCTGGCTGGGGAAACTTTGTATGAAGCGCTCGCTGGCAATGACACCGGTAGTCCTGACTTAAGCAGCTATGCAGACAAATTCGATAACTCATGGCTATACGATGAATTGTACAAGTGGCGGAATTTCGGGGCTTACCTGCATAAATTTGGCACGTTCATTGGCCCCGCGCTGGCCTTTATCGACCAAGGTATCTTCCAGGGCAAACTACCCATTAATCTCAGAGACCCAAAACCAGATTACGCGTGTCTGAAGCTAGCAAGCGAGATGCCTAAAATCGAATATCCCAAGCCGGATGGCGTTATAAGCTTCGATAAACTGTCCTCAGTTTTCCTTTCAAATACCAACCATGAAGAAGACCAACCCTGCCACTTGACCCTGATAGATCCGGATATCCCCATTTCGAAGAATTTGCCCATGTATGATGAGCCTGCGCAGCGTTACTGTCCGGCCGGTGTCTATGAGATCGTTGAGGAGGATACAGGGCCCAGATTTCAGATAAATGCGCAAAACTGTGTGCACTGCAAAACCTGCGACATCAAAGATCCTGCACAGAATATCATTTGGGTAACGCCAGAGGGCTTTGGTGGTCCGAATTATCCCAATATGTAGGTGCCGTAATCCAGGTCACGTCGCCGGCAGACGCAATACAAATGTCCCCGACCGCAGCACAAGCTGCCCCTCCTCCATATGGGCCATATCGACCAGTCTATACCAGGCCGGTCGCGTACACAGCGCAGTCAACCCGTGCGGCAGTTGTATCGCCGCGACACCCATAGAGGTGCTATCAAGATATAGTGGATGTGTTTCACTCACCTCAATTCGTTTTCCTGTATTGAGCGTCACATGCAACATTCCCCGTTTCGAGGACGCGCCTGCGTCTATGTCCGACATCATCAACGGATGCCTCTCAACCTCGATACGCCATTTTTCTTGAGGAGTAACGAGATAGTATTCACCATCGGCTTCACGGCGCAGAATGCTAGCGAATAACCGCACCATTGCGTCGCGTTTGATCTCCCCATTTTCATGGAACCAGGTGCCATTGGCATCAATGCGGATGGCGATATCACCGCTTAAAGGAGGATTCCACAAATGCAGAGGTGGGGAGTCGTAGTCGCGCTTCGACGGGAGCTTTTCTTCCAACACCTCAAGGAATTCTTTCATAGTGAAATCTCTGGTATCGCCCTACAGGCTAAGCTATAAATAGAAAAAATACACCATGCGACTCAACCCCATCCTATGATCAAATGGATTGGCACAGCAGTTGTCACCTGGCTAAAGCAGAAACGGCCCCTCCCACGTACGCCGCTCAGCGATTTTGAGCGGATACGGCATGAAATCAAGCCCTGTGATGTAATCCTTGTGGAGGGCCGCTCTAGGGTCAGCGATGTAATAAAGCTCATCACACAGAGCAACTGGTCTCACTCCTTCCTTTATATCGGTCGTCTTCACGATATTGAGGATGCACAATTAAGAGAGCGTCTCGGCAAATTTTATCGCGGTAACGCCGAGCGACAGCTCATTATTGAAAGCGAATTAGGCTTGGGCACCGTTGTTCGGACTCTAGATAATTATGAGGGAGAGCACCTACGTATCTGCAGACCCAGAGGACTAGGCTACAGCGATAGTCAGAAGGTCGTGTCTTATGCGATTGATAGGCTAGGCACTGCATACAACGTAAGGCAGATCTTTGACCTCGCCAGGTTTTTTTTCCCTTGGGCGGTTCTCCCACGACGCTGGCGCTCCAGTCTGTTCAGCACAAGCCCCGGCGAAAATACTCAGACGGTATGTTCCACAATGATCGCGGAGGCATTTGGTCGCATTCAATTCCCCATTTTGCCGCTGGTGAAGCGTGATGACGGCGACAATATTCAACTTTTCATGCGTAACCCCAAGCTATGTACGCCTAGTGACTTCGATTACTCACCCTACTTCGATATCATCAAGTACCCATTCCTCGATTTTCAGCACCATTCTGACCAGCGACTACTACCGTGGCAGGGCTCCGCCACACTCACACCAGAGGAGCAAGCAATGTACGTCAGAATAGAAGGCCAAGTCAGCCCACTGCACGATGATGTCCAATAAGATCGCTAGGCAGCACAATCACCGATAAGCCGCACATTAATAACACCGTCCAGCTGGCGTATTTGCTGTAGCGCTTTACTGGACGGCTGGGTGCCGATGTCGATAAGGTTATAGGCAACTTCGTCACGGCTCTTATTCAACATATCTATTACATTGATATTTTCATCGGCGAAAATAGCCAGCACGCTGCCAAGGATTTTCGGCACATTTTGGTTGGTTACGGACAATCGACAACCAGCCTCCCGCTCCAGATGCAAAGTTGGAAAATTTACCGAATTTCGAATGTTACCGTTGTCCAGAAAATCGAGCAATTGATCTGCTGCCATAATCGCACAGTTGTCCTCCGCCTCGTCCGTACTCGCGCCAATATGCGGCATTAGAATGACATCATCTCGACCAATCAATGTTGGTGAAGGAAAGTCCGCTATATATTTTCTAACGGAGCCTTCATCCAAAGCCTTGAGCAGGGATGGCTCGTCAATAATTTCCTGCCGAGCGAAATTGAGCAGGCACGCCCCCGGACGCATGCTGCCTAGCAAGGCTTCATCCACCAATCCACGAGTTGACTCGAGTACGGGGAGATGTAGACTGACATAGTCGCTGCCTGCAAAGAGAGCGGCAAGATCTTCGGCTTTGCGCACCCGACTCGATAGTCGCCAGGCAGCCTCGACGGACAACGCTGGATCGAAGCCCACGACATCCATACCCATGGTCAACGCCATCTCCGCGACCAATGAGCCAATGGCTCCTAAACCAACAACCCCGAGAGTTTTGCCAGTCAGCTCACTGCCCTTGAACTGTTTCTTTTGAGCCTCCAGCGTCCTATTCAACTCTGCATGATCGCTGATATCGGTTAACGTTTGTACGTAGCCGAGACCTTCAATAACACCGCGCGAACCCAGCAGGAGGCCAGTTGCTACGAGCTCCTTGACCGCATTAGCATTGGCACCCGGTGAATTGAAAACGGGTATTCCACGTGTTGTGCATGCGCCTACCGGTATATTGTTTACGCCAGCCCCAGCGCGGCCAATTGCAAGCACAGAGTGAGCTATTTCCGACTCTTGAAGCTTATAGCTCCTCAGCATAATGGCATCTGGACTGGCCAGTGCTTTGGAGATTTCATAGGTATCCCGTGGAAACCTATCCAAGCCTTTGGATGAAATCTGATTAAATGTCAGTATCTGCTTGACCATAAGTATTTAAGCCTGTTGTTACAGTACAGAAATTTCCGCTTTTGCACGGAGCGCGCGTTGATATTCCTGGAAAATAAGGTTGCCTAGCTCACTAGTGAGTGTGCGTAATAGCGCATTTTGCTCTCCTGCTTCCAGCGACTGGTAATCTCCGGGGGTCACCCGCTGCAATTCTATAACGATAGCATCGCCATTAAATGCCGTGACGTAATCGAACAATACCTGACCCTCTTCTGGGGAAGGTAGTTCGAATACCCGGCGCAGAATGTCTGGGGGTACCGTATCATTGCGACGATCAATGCCTAATTCGAAACCAAGCTCGTAGTTTTCTCTAGCCGCATAATCCTGCAGGGTCTCACCACGCCGCAACGCAGCTAATGCGGTATTTGCCGCTGTCGATACCCCTGCATCAATGCTTTCTGCATTGAGAGCCGCTGTGATAGACCCTCTAACAGCGTCTAGGTCTTGCACCTCCGACTCATTGTATTTGCTGACACGGAGAACCACGAAATGTTCTTCTTGGAGCTCAATAACGTCGCTATTGTGACCTTGACTTAAGACCTCATCGGAAAACGCGGCCTCGGTTAAGATCGCACTAGCGAAAATGCCTTCACCACCAGTGCGGGTTACGCCCGGCAAGCGGTGCACCTGAAGATCCAGCTCAGCGGCAGGTGTGTCGAGGTCATCCGCATTGAAGCTAATGTCTCGCAGTATCTCTACCGCCCGTAGCAACTCGATACGTGCCTCCTCCCGCTGCACACGTTGTTCGAGTTCTTCCCGCATATCCTCAAAACTGGGAGGCTCGCCCGTGGTGCGCTCGGTCACCAGCAACAGATGGCTGCCAGCAGAGGTGATCACTGGCTCAGAGACGATACCAAGCTCAAGCTCTGCTAAGGCAATCTCCATCTCTTCTGGGAAAGTTGCGCCACTGGTATAACCCAGGTCACCTCCTTTGGCCGCCGATCCAACATCGTCTGAGTAGTCCGCCGCTACCTGCATGAAAGTTGCTCCGCCAGCAAGCTTTTCTTGGGCCTGAGCAATGCGTTGCCGGATACTGTCGCTGTCTCCCTCGAACAATATATGAGACACACGGTGCTGCGTCTTATACTGTAGATCCATTTTCGCGAGTTCATAAGCGTCCTGCAAGGTTTGTTCTCCCACGGGCGCTCGGAAACTGTCAAGCGTGAGCTCGATGTAATCCACGTCAACAGATTCAGGAGTACGGAAGTCATCAAGGTGGGTTTCGTAATACGCGTCTATCTCCGACTCCTCGGGAACGGTCATGGCAACATAATCTTCCCGCGGTATCGTAAAATAGCTAAAGTCGCGCAGCTCGGAGATAATTTCCGCATTGAGGTTTAGCTCGGCAGGCGTTACAAATTCACTTCCGGCGAGTCCTCCACTGACCTGACTCAGGATCATATCTTCTCCCAAATTGAGCCTGTAAGAATTTGGCGTGAAACCCGCTTCAGAAAGTAAAGCTCTGTATCTTTCGGGCGAAAAAACGCCATCTACCTGAAATTCCGGTGTGGCAGCGACAACCGCACCGAGTTCACGTTTCGTAATCACCAGGCCCAGAGCCCCAGATGCTTGCATCAGCAATCTACGGTTGATTAATGCTTCAAGGGAAAGCGGTGCTAGCCGCTCGTCATCTAGCATGGAGGGATCGAGGTTATCGCCGAGCATAGCTATCATACGCCGCTGCTGATTCTGTATCGACAACTGCAACTGCTGCGGCGAGATCTTTTCGCCGTTAACTACAGCAACTTCATTTCCACCCCCATCGAGGAGTATCGATTCAACGCCAAACCCGGCAAAGGCAATCACTATCAGTCCGATAATGATTCTGAAACCCAGACCCTGAGCCTTCTGTCGCATTTTTTGAAGCATGGCTATTACTCATCGAAATTGAAACTAAAAACCCAAGAATAAAAAAAGCGCACGAAACCGTGCGCCTTTTTCTAGAAACCCGATCATATACTGCCGGGCACTGTTACATCACATCGCTTAATTTACGCGAGAGGGAAATGCCTCTCGTCAGGAGTTGACCGCGTCTTTCAAGGCTTTGCCGGCCTTGAAACTGGCTACCTTGGAGGCGGCAATCTCTATCGTAGCGCCCGTCTGGGGATTACGGCCCGTACGGGCATTTCGATGCTTAACCGTGAACGTGCCAAAACCGACCAGCGCTACCTGCTCACCCGCCTTAAGCTGGTTTGCAATACAATCCAGCACGGCATCTAGTGCGCGGCCGGCAGAAGCCTTCGGCAAATCTGCTGCTTCTGCGACTGCGTCAATCAGTTCCGCTTTATTCATGTTGTTTCCCTCGACAGTTGTTGCTGCAGTAGTGGTTGGTTATTCCCGATGAAACGCTATAACTACTTAGCACGAGTGACCGCATTAATCTAGCCCTCGACAGTACATTTCAGTAGCGGCTGCAATCGCTAATAACCTCGATGCAGGCACATAAAACCACTGCTAGATCGCTGCACTGTATACCACAGCATGTTCGCTGGTCAATGATCTAGCAGGCCGATTTAGTGCGTATTTATTCGGCTTTTATCGCTGTCATCGTTGTCGGAAGAGGCGGCTACCGTGCTAGCAAGAAATGCCTCATCACTCAACGGTTCGGGCATGTATTCCAGCGCGAGTGCCAGCACTTCATCTATCCATTTCACCGGATGGATATTAAGGTCTTCTTTAATATTATCCGGCACTTCTTTCAAATCCCTTTCATTCTCCTTCGGGATAATCACCGTCTCGATCCCTCCTCGACGGGCCGCGAGAAGTTTCTCCTTGAGTCCGCCTATTGGCAGGACCTCTCCACGCAAGGTAATCTCTCCCGTCATCGCGACTTCTGACCTTACAGGAATGCTGGTCAACACAGATACCAGGGCTGTACACATGGCCACACCCGCACTCGGACCGTCCTTCGGGGTAGCGCCCTCTGGTACGTGTATATGAACATCGTGTTTTTCATGGTAGTCGGCAGGAATCCCCAACATCTGGGAGCGACTGCGCACGACAGTGGTCGCCGCCTGAATGGATTCCTGCATAACATCCCCTAGAGAGCCTGTCTGCACATGCCGACCTTTGCCTGTCACCGCAACAGCCTCAATTGTAAGCAGTTCACCTCCGACAGAGGTCCATGCTAGGCCAGTCACTTGTCCAATCTTGTTGGTCTCTTCTGCAATACCGTAGTTAAACTTACGTACACCCAGCAGCCCCGATAACATTTCGGGCGTCACTTCCGTTCCCGCCTGCGACTGATTCAGGGTCAAAGACTTAACCATTTTCCTACACACTTTGGCAATTTCGCGCTCCAACGCGCGCACACCCGCTTCACGTGTGTAGTAGCGGATGATATCAATAACCGCTTTCTGCGCGACCACTAACTCGTCTTTCTCCAAGCCATTCAGCTTAACCTGTTTAGGGATCAAATAGCGCTCAGCAATGTTTAATTTCTCATCCTCGGTGTAACCGGGAATGCGGATAATTTCCATACGATCCAATAAAGCCGCCGGTATATTCATTGTGTTCGACGTACAGATGAACATAACATCGGACAGATCGTAATCAACTTCCAAGTAATGATCATTAAATGCGTGGTTCTGTTCCGGATCGAGTACCTCTAGCATTGCTGAGGCCGGATCACCCCGGTGATCCATGCCCATCTTGTCAATCTCATCTAACAAGAACAACGGGTTCTTCACACTTGCTTTCGCCATCTTCTGTAACAGCTTTCCCGGCATCGAGCCAATGTAAGTACGACGATGTCCACGTATTTCAGCCTCGTCCCGAACGCCCCCCAGAGCCATACGAACAAATTTCCTATTCGTTGCTCGCGCTAATGATTCCCCAAGTGAGGTTTTACCGACACCCGGCGGCCCCACCAGGCACAGCACAGGACCCTTCACTTTTTTCACCCTTTTCTGCACCGCAAGATATTCGAGAATGCGATCCTTGACTTCTTCCAGTCCATAATGATCTTCATCTAATATAGAAGACGCGCGCTTCAGGTCGTGCTTTACCTTGCTGCGTTTTGCCCAGGGCACACTGACCATCCAGTCAATATAACTGCGCACTACTGACGCCTCCGCCGACATCGGCGACATCATCTTTAGTTTTCCCAGTTCTGCCTGCGCTTTTTCCTTCGCCTCATGCGGCATCTTCGCCTTTTCAATGCGACCCTGCAGCTCATCCAGTTCGTTTGGCGCTTCGTCCATATCCCCCAATTCGCGCTGGATAGCCTTCATCTGCTCGTTGAGATAATACTCCCGCTGGCTTTTCTCCATCTGCTTTTTCACCCGCCCACGGATACGCTTCTCAACCTGGAACAGGTCAA
>JABSPW010000064.1 GCA_013214285.1 Halioglobus sp.
CCTCGAGAGTCGCAATTTCCAGGAAGGTGGCGCGGTGCACAAGGACCAGCTGCTCTACACAATAGACCCACTGCCTTTCGAAGCAAAAGTTGTCGAAGCCGAGGGAAGACTCGCCGAGGCACGCACACGACAGGCCAAGGCCGAGGCGGATCTCGAGCGCATCGAGCCACTCGCCAAAATGAACGCTGTCAGCCAACAGGATCTCGATGGGGCGGTCGCTCAGCGGGATGCTTCCCTAGGCGGTGTGCAAGCAGCAGAGGCCCAGCTGAATCTGGCGACTATTGAGCTGGGTTATACGAAATTAGTGTCTCCTATTGACGGCATTATTGGAATCTCCCAGGCAGAAGTCGGCGAACTGGTTGGAGCCAGCCCGAACACCGTGATACTGAACTATGTCTCACTCACTGACCCCATCCGCGTGCGTTTCTCGATCAATGAACGGGATTACCTGCGCCTGAGCCGAATGTTGGCTGAGCGTCGCAACAGGGGGGAGCCGGAATTCGGCGAATCCGATCCCCGCAGTGTCGAGATGATTCTGGCGGATGGCACGATCCACGAATATGGCGGCGAGGTTGTTGCCGCCGATGCCTCCATCGATCCCCAAACTGGCACCTTCACATTGGAAGCAGATTTTCCCAATCCGGACTCCATCATCATTGCCGGCCAGTTTGCTCGCGTGCGTGTAGTAATCGATGATCGCAAAGATGCGCTATTAATACCGCAAAGGGCAATTTCCGAACTGCAGGGCAATTTCCGCGTATTCGTCGTCAAGTCGGATGGCATCGTCGAGATGCGCGCGGTGCAACCGGGACCCCAGGTGGGTCAACTGACAATCATTAACTCAGGCCTGAAGGTAGGTGAACACGTTGCCATTGAAGGCTTGCTGCAGTTGAGGGACGGGGCGATTGTCAAACCCAAGGTGGTGCAGTTCCCGGAAATAAGTCGGGACGACAGTATGCCGGAGCACTGATCCGTGGCCGAATTTTTTGTACGCAGACCCATTGTCGCAATGGTCATTGCGATCGTTATTGTCATCGTCGGCCTTGTAGCTCTGAGCCGCCTGCCGATCGCACAGTACCCCGAAATCACCCCACCCATGGTTAACGTCTCTGCTACCTACACAGGGGCCAATGCACTGAATGTTGAGCAATCGGTGGCAACGCCTATCGAACAAAAAGTGAACGGCGTGGAAGACATGATCTACATGAACTCCACAAACTCTAGCGATGGGCGCATGAGCCTCAACGTGTCCTTCGCCGTAGGAACCGATCTCAATATGGCCAACGTACTCACCCAGAATCGCGTGTCCGAAGCACAGGCAACGCTGCCTGAAGAGGTCAAACGGCTAGGTGTCACGGTAAAAAAGCAGCTGTCTTTCCCGCTACTGTTAGTCTCGCTGATCTCACCAAATGGGACCTACGACGAGGCTTTCCTATCCAACTACGCGGCTATCAATATCGTCGACGAGTTGGCCCGGATTCGAGGAGTAGGCCTGGCCGAAGTCCTTGGGGGCAGTGTGTCCGAGTACGCCATGCGCATCTGGATTCGCCCTGACGAACTAGCCAAACTGAATCTGACAGTCACGGATATCACCACCGCCATCCGCACCCAGAACGTGCTGGTCCCCGCCGGACAGATCGGTGGAGAGCCCGCGCCGCCAGGCACCGAGTTTACCTACACGGTTGACACCGGCGGACGTTTCACGACCCCTGAAGAGTTCGGAGCGGTTGTTGTGCGCTCTAACCCGGACGGGTCTCAGGTCCTGCTGAGGGATATTGCCCGAATTGAGCTGGGCAGCCAGAGCTACCTTTATGAGGTGCGCCTGAACGGACAACCCTCCTCCCTTGTACAGGTATTCCAGTTGCCCGATGCCAACGGCCTGGAAGTGGCGAGGGAGGTGCTCGCCGCGATGCAACGTATCTCGCAAAGTTTTCCGGAGGACGTCGAATACGTCATCTCGCTGGACACCACCAAGCCTATCACCGCCGGCATCAGGGAAATTGTTATCACACTATTTCAGGCCGTGTTCCTGGTCATACTCGTGGTGTACATCTTTTTGCAGAACGCCCGTTCCACACTGATCCCGACGCTAACAGTGCCAGTGTCACTGATAGGCACCTTCGCTATCTTCCCGCTCTTGGGTTTCTCCATCAACACGTTGTCACTCCTCGGACTGGTGCTGGCAATCGGCATTGTGGTCGACGATGCTATCGTGGTGGTGGAAGCAGTAGCGGCAAAAATGGAAAAAGGGATGAAAGCGCAGGAGGCCACCATCGAGGCTATGCGGGAAGTCTCGGGTCCGATCATCGCCACGTCTCTTTCACTGATCGCCGTGTTTGTACCCGTCGCTGCCATGGGTGGTATTACCGGACGCCTGTATCAGCAGTTTGCCATCACCATTGCCATCTCTGTGGCGATCTCCTCCATCAATGCCCTGACACTGAGCCCGGCATTGGCGGCCTCTCTGCTGAAACCACCAGAAGAGGCGACCAGTATGTTTGATCGTTTCTTCCGCCGCTTCAATTATTACTTCCAAATCGCCACAGACAAATTCATGGTACTGGCAAATCTTTTCACCCAGCACATCGGACGCGCCGGCGCGATGCTACTGGCGCTGCTGGCTGGGGTCGTTCTGCTATTTCAGGTCGTCCCAGCGGGTTTCGTGCCAGAAGAAGACCAGGCCTATATCATGGCCGGCGTGATCATGCCAGACAGTGCCTCCTTGCAGCGCACCAACGAGGTCATGCGCAAGGTAGAAGCCATTCTCGAGAACTATGATGCCATCGAAACCTCCACTGTTATTGCCGGTTACAGCATCATGTCCGGAACGCTGCAGCCGAATGCCGGCATGGCGTTTATCCAGCTAAAAGACTGGGACGAGCGCACCGACAGTGCAGACCACGCCAGTGCACTTGTCAGGCGCCTGAACGCGCAGCTGTCAACGCAAATCAAGGAAGGTATCGCCTTCGCCTTTGGTCCGCCAGCGATTCCCGGACTAGGCACCGGCTCAGGTTTTACCCTGTTCTTGCAAGACCGCGGCGGCAATACACCTGAGTACCTTTTCCAACAATCCCAGCGTTTTATCCAAGCAGCGCAGCAGCGCCCAGAAATCGGTGATATTCAGACACTTTTTCGTCCCAGTTCACCCCAGATCTACCTCGACATTGATGACGGCAAAGCACTCAAGCTCGGGGTGCCTTTGTCGGACATCAATACGTCCCTGGGAGCATTTCTGGGCGGGGCTTACGTCAATGACTTCAACCGCTTTGGACGCCTCTATAAGGTCTATGTGCAGGCTGAGCCCGAGTACCGCAATTCAGTTGAAGGGATCAATATGTTTTATGTGCGGAACAACAAGGGCGATTCGGTGCCACTTTCAACACTCGTGCAGACATCTCACTCCGCCGGCCCAGAATTTACCAACCGCTTCAACCTGTTTCGGGCCGCGAAGTTGACCGGTCAACCGGCCGACGGTTACAGCTCTGCACAGGCACTGGATGCGCTGGAGGAAGTGGCCGCAGAGGTACTGCCCGGCGATATGGGCTACGCCTGGGCAGATATGTCCTACCAGGAGGTAGCAGCGGAGGGGTCAGGGGCGATTGTTTTCGTCTTTGCGCTGATTTTCGTATTCCTGATCTTGGCAGCACAGTATGAGAGCTGGTCACTGCCACTATCGGTGCTTTTGGGAACGCCTATCGCCGTATTTGGTGCCATCGGCGGTCTCTTTATCGCCCGCCTATTCGATGAGAGCTACGTTAATAATGTGTTCGCGCAAATTGGTCTGGTCATGCTGATTGGGCTGGCAGCAAAGAATGCAATCCTTATCGTCGAATTCGCCAAGCTCGAGTCGGAGAAAGGTAAAGATGCCATTGAGGCGGCAATGGGAGCCGCCAAGCAGCGCTTCCGACCTATCCTGATGACAGCCTTCTCCTTCATCCTGGGCGTGCTGCCCCTTCTGGTTGCCAGCGGCGCTGGAGCGGAAGCGCGCAAGGTAATGGGTATGACCGTGTTCAGCGGCATGCTGGTGGCGACAATCATCGGCGTGCTGGTGGTCCCCGCTCTCTACGTTGTCGTCGAGCGCTACATCGCAAGGCCAAAATCGGCCCAAACTTCCACCGGGGACAACTGAAATGCAGCGGCTGTTGATTGCGTTGTTGCTGACGTACCTCGTGGGCGCCTGCACCGTGACGCCCGATTACCAGCGCCCGGAGTTGGACATTCCGAAGAGCTTTGGTCCTGAGGCTCCAAGCGGCGCGTCCATCGCTAATCTGGCCTGGTGGGATCTATTCCAGGACGAACAACTGGATCTGCTGATTCGCACCGCACTGGCGCAAAACAAGGATCGCGGCATCGCCCTCTCGCGGGTTGAAGAGGCACGATACACTGTCACCGCGGTGCGCGCCAACCAGTTCCCCTTTATCGATGTGTCGGGATTCCTCGGTAGAGAGCGATGGAGCCGGGCGCTTACTCCCGGGGCCCGCTCCGATAACCGTTTCCTGCTCAGCGGTGATTTGAGCTACCAGATCGACCTGTGGGGCGAGTTCCGGAGGGCGACGCAGGCAGCGCGCGCAGACCTGCTGGCAACCGAATCTGCCTATCGCAATATCACCATCCTGCTAGTCAGTGAGGTCGCACGTACCTACCTTCTATTGCGAAGTCTGGACGCCCGTCTCGCTATCTCGGAGCGTACGCTGGACACTCGCCTCAAAAGCCTCGACATTATCCAGGCCCGTTTTGACAAGGGTACGGTATCCAAACTGGATGTACACCAGGCACAAATCGAGGTCGCTGTGGCGGAGGTATCCATCGCCGCATTCCAACGCCTAGTCGTGCAGACCCAGAATGCTCTGCGCGCACTACTGGGCCGCAACCCCGGCCCCATCACCCGGGGCGAATCCCTGGATCAGCAGACCTTTCCTCCCGATATCCCGACCGGGCTGCCCTCAGAGCTGCTGCAGCGGCGACCCGACATCGTCCAGGCCGAGGCGCGGCTTGAGGCTGCCACCGCCAGAGTCGGCGTCGCCGAAGCACTGCGCTACCCAAGTATTGCTTTGACGGGGCGCTACGGCGTCGAAAGCACCGACCTGTCGGACCTCAACGCCAGCGATGCCAGGACCTGGAGCATCGGCGCCAACATTCTGGGGCCTATCTTCAATTCAGGCCAACTCAAAGCACAAGCGGATGCCACTCGAGCGCGCGCTGAACAAGCCCTTCTGGTTTACGAGGCGGCCTTGCAACAGAGTCTCCGTGAGGTGGAGGACGCTCTGGTTGCTGTGCGCACCTTTCGCACAGAGCATGAGGCGCAGGCCCGCCGGGCAAAGGCGGCAACGGAAGCAGCGCGTTTGTCGCGGGCGCGTTACGACGGTGGCGTGGTCGATTACCTCGAGGTACTCGACACCGAGCGGACGCTGTTTAATGCGGAGCTCGAGGAGTCCCTGAGCCTGCAACAGTATTATAGTGCCATTGTGCAGCTCTACGCTGCGCTTGGCGGCGGTTGGTCAGTGGCCGAGTGATCAGCGCGTAAACGGCCGCAATGCGTCACACAAATTGACCGAGGTACAGTACAATAATCCTCTTGCCGCCACCGCATGCGCCTGTGATGTATCGCCCCGAGCGGCATGTGTCCTTGCCATGCCGAGATAAATCTCGGCACTATCAGGATCAATGCGCTGCGCGCGCTCCAACAGGGCGAGGGCTCGCTCATAATCACCTCGTCCGGTGCATTGTTCCGCTTCGGCCAGCAGTGGCCGCCAGGCAGCACCGGCCGGCGGTGAGACAGGTTTGTGAACCCCCCGCGGCGGCACCGCGGGGACCGCACTGGTCTCATTGACGCGCTCTGCCACTGGTGCGCGCTGACCACTGGTGTCGGTCAGACTGGAACAAGCGCAGCATATAAGAGCATACGATCCCACAAAAAAAACGCGGCACAACAACATCAATCATCTCCTCCAAAAAGCGATTCGAACCAACGCCTAAGCCCGAGAGACTTCCCCTCTGCAGGCGGTTTCCGAGCGCAATTGGTGCGTGAGCGAGGCTCTGATCCTACTATGAAAGGCAGCATTCTTGCGTGGGGACAACCCTCCGCAGTCAAGTCACCGTTCTGCTCATCGATCCAATGGGGCGCTATACCGTCAGGCATGCGATAGGCCAGCGGCTGGCGACTCGCCCTGGACATGAAATGCGCCCACACCTTCAACGCGCCGGTGGCGCCGGTTAGCCGCGTAGCGCCATTGTCATCACGCCCAATCCAGGTGACCGCTAGCAGATCCCCCGTAAAGCCGGCGAACCAGGAGTCTCGACCATCGTTTGTAGTGCCCGTCTTACCTGCAACCGCAAAGTTTTGACCCAGGTATTTATAGGCTCCCCGGCCCGTGCCCTCGCGCATGACAGCGCGTAAGGCATACTGCAACAAATGGACCGACTGCAGGCTCGCCGTGCGGTCGTAATTCAGTGGGTAGCGCTTCAAGGGCTCCCCATGCACATCCACAATATCTCGGATACTCCGCAAAGGCATCCGAAAACCGCCCACAGCGATCGATTGATACATCGCCGCCATATCCATTGGCGAATAGTCCCCGGCACCTAGCAAGAGTGAGGGGACACGCGCCACGCCCTCCTCGATACCCAATCGAGTTAGCATGTCGGCAACAGTATCCACGCCAAGATCCATGCCCAACCGCGCACTAGCCAAGTTGTAGGACTGCGCGAGTGCGCGGTAGAGTAACACCGCACCGTGAGACTGCCGATCAAAGTTCTGCGGCGTCCAGGCCGGTGCACCCCGTTGATTGACGGTCAGGGGCGCATCGCTGAGCGGCGTGGCAAGCGTATAACGCCTCGGCATCTCCAGAGCTGCGAGATAAATGGCGGGCTTGAGCAAAGAGCCGGCAGGCCTGCGAGCATCCAAAGCCCGGTTGAAACCGGCCAAGCGCGCCTTGCGCCCCCCCAGCAAGGCGGCTACTTCCCCCGTGTCAAAGCGAGTGACAACAGTCGCACTTTGCAAGGCGCCCTTGGCGTCAAGTTGATTCATTACCGCGCTAGTGCTGTGCTCCAGCTTGCGCTGCAATATCGGGTCGAAACTGGTGAATATACTTAGCCCCTGGGTGCTAAGGTCCTCCTCACGGTAATCTCTGCGCAGCTGTCGACGCACCAGATCAAGGAAGGCGGGGAACGCGTCCCGGATACGTAACTGGCGATGGACACCCAGCGGCATCGCCTGCGCTGCAGTGGCCTGTTCTGCTGAAACAACACCCTCTTCAAGCATCACATCAAGTACCAGGTTGCGGCGTTGCATCGCTCGCTCGGGATTACGCTCGGGGTTGTAATAAGAGGGTCCCTTGATCATGCCGATCAGCAACGCCTGCTGATGCAATTCCAGCTGTTCCAACGGGCGGTCAAAATAGTGCCGCGCCGCTAGCGCAAAGCCATGAATCGCCCGGCGCCCCTGCTGGCCCAGATACACCTCATTGATGTAACTTTCGAGGATCTGCTCCTTCTCATAGTGCAACTCCAACAGTACCGCCATCACCAGTTCAATCACCTTGCGCACAATAGTGCGTTCGGGTGTCAGGTAGTAATTCTTGATCAGCTGTTGCGAGATGGTGCTGCCGCCTGACACCACTTGTCCAGAACGCAAGTTACTGATGGCCGCCCTGGCGATACCCGTGACAGAAAAGCCAACGTGTTGATAGAAATCCTGGTCCTCGACGGCGAGTAAACCGCCTTGTACAGTTTTGGGTAGGTCTTCGAGCCGCACTAGTACGCGGTCTTCACCGTGCTGTGGATAGATACCCCCAATATGCACAGGGTCTAAACGCATGAGGTCGATGTTATCCCCACCCGCTGAGAGAGCACTTACACGCCGACCACTGATCTCAACACGCACCCGGCGAGCCGGTTCACGCTCTCCGGGGAATACGAAACCACGGGTAAAAATATCGAAGCGGTCCCGATACCGCGTTACCTGTCCCGGATTGGAAGGAACGCTAACACTGCGGTAGCCCAATACTTCTAGTTCATATGCGAGATCATCCGCCGACAGCGGCGCGCCAATGAACAGCTCCAGAGGGCGCGCGTAGACCCTAGCAGGCAATTCCCACATTTTATCGCTGAATGTCGCCGTAATCCGGGCGTCCAGGTAAACAACGAAAAGCGTTGCGACCACTAGCAGGAAAACACTCAATTTGAGGAACGGGTGGTGGGTACGGGACATGGGTTGCGAGTGTACACCAGCTACCGGGAAAGGTGGCCGAGTCTTTTCAACACAATGCCTGCCCTCTGCGCTGAAGCCACACAAGCCCTACCGGGCGCTTTTATTCATGCGACGAATCAGGATAATGGTGCCCGGGTTTTAACGCAGTGGAATTCACGATAATGACAAAGTACATGGCATATGGCATCGGTGCAGCGCTGGTGGACACCGAAATCAACGTACAGGACAGCGAGTTGGCTCAGATGAACGTCGAAAAAGGACTGATGACCCTGGTGGATGAGGAGCGGCGCCGGGAATTGCTTGACCATCTCGAGGGCCACCTGGTGAAAGCCCACCATGCTAGCGGCGGCAGTGCAGGAAACTCCATGATCGCAATGGCACTGTTCGGTGGTCCGACCTTCATGTCCTGTAAGGTCGCTAGCGACACAGACGGCGATATCTATATCAACGACCTCGAGGCCGCGGGCGTAGACCACTGCTTCAAAGGGGATCGCGATGAGGGCACGACCGGCAAGTGCCTGGTCCTCATCACCCCCGATGCGGAACGCAGCATGAACACCTATTTAGGCATCAGTGAGACTCTATCTATCGAGCAACTGGACGCAGATGCTATCGCAGCCTCCGCGTATCTCTACATAGAAGGTTACCTAGTAACCTCGCCCACCGGCCGCGCGGCAGCCATCAAGGCTAGAGAAATTGCTGAGTCGGCAAACGTCAAAACAGCGCTGAGCTTTTCCGATCCTGGCATGGTGGAATTTTTTCGGGACGGCATACAGGAGATCATTGGCGAAAAAATGGATCTGGTTTTCTGTAATGAAGATGAAGCGCTGGGCTGGGCACAAAGCGACCGTCTTGATACGGCAGTCCAGAAAATCAAGGAGGTCGCAGAAACCTTCGTTATCACCCGCGGTGGCGAGGGTGCGCTAGCTTATGATGGTACTACCCTGCATAACATTCCATCGCAAAAAGTCGATGCGGTGGATACAAATGGCGCCGGAGACATGTTTGCGGGAGCGTTTCTCTATGCGATTACGCGCGGCGAAGATTTCTCCACCGCGGGCCGTTTTGCCAGCCTAGCCGCCGCCAGAATCGTGGCCAACTATGGCCCACGGCTGCCTAACCCCGATTACATCAGCCTCAGAGCGGATTTTTTTACCGATTAAACTCAAAACAGCCCGATCTGGCGATCGGTCAACGCGCGGAAGGAGCTCCCAACAAACCCCAGGATGGCGTCAGCCACCGGCGCCAATTGCCGGTCGACATAGTGCTGGTAATCCAATGGGGCCAGCGGTCTCGCTGCAGGTTCCGGGCCATGGGTGGTAATCACATACTCTACCCAGGCACCTCGCGAAGGTACGGGCAAGGAGCGCCGCGCGCAAAGGCGGGCGGCCTGCACATGCGGCGGCACATTGCGCTCATAGTCACCCAAGCGGCGTCTGAGTCGCTTGCGATAAACCAGCAACTCATCTTTTTCACCGGCCAGCACCCGTGCGGTCATATCTTGCACATAATCGACATAGTCCTCCTGCAGGAATATGCGTCGATACAGCTCTTCCTGAAAAGCCCGCGCCAAACGCGTCCAATCTGTCCGCACGCTCTCCAACCCCTTGAATACCAGTCGGTCGCCTTGGTCACCGGCGACCAACCCGGCGTAACGCTTCTTACTGCCCTTATCTGAACCACGCACCGTCGGCATCAAGAAGCGCTTATAGTGGGTTTCAAACTGCAGTTCCAGGGCACTGTCCAGCGCAAATTCACGGCGGATTTCCTCTCGCCACCAAGCATTGAGGTCATGCTCCAGTTGTCGTCCCGCGGCCTCTGCCACCGCGTCCGAGTGGGCCTCCTGCAACCACACAAAGACCGAGTCCGTATCACCGTAGATCACCTGGTGGCCCGTCGCCTCGATATAGTCACGAGTACGACCTAAAATCTGGTGGCCCCGCCGTGTGATTGAACTGGCTAGCTGTGGGTTGAAAAATCGGCAACCCGGCGAGCCCAGAACACCATAGAAACTATTCATGATGATTTTGATGGCCTGTGACAACGGCTCGTCGCCGCGGACCTTCGCCGCATCTCGCTGTTGCCACAGTTGCGCTATCAACTCGGGCAGGATATGCCCTTCCCGCGCGAAGCGAGCGTCCAGATAACCCTCCACCGTGCGTGCGTCCTTCGGGTCACCGGATAATCCCAGGGCCAGACCCAGGGGGTCGATACAAAAGGTGCGTATGATACTCGGATACAGGCTCTTAAAGTCGAGCACCAACACATGCTCGTAAAGGCCGGGCAGGGAATCCAAGACGAAGCCACCCGGACTGTGTATGACCTCGCAGCTGACATTGGGCGCCACATAACCTGCCCGGTGCAAGCGGGGTAAATAAAGATTGTCGAAAGACGCTACGGAACCGCCCATACGATCCATATTCAGCCCGGTCATCCGCGCGCGCGCCAGCGCAAAGTCCAGTAAATCGGTTGCGGCGAAAATTTCAGACACCAGCTCACAGTCTTTCAAGTTGTAGCGCGCGAGCCCGGGCTTGTCTTCCTGGAAGAGACGGGAGATTTCCATGCCTCGACCGCTGCCATGGAGCAACTTGCCCTCGCCAAGCAACTGGCGTGAGACATGCTCCAAAGAGAAGCTCTCAAAACGGTAAAAAGCTGCGCGCAGCATCTCAATACCATCGAGAAACACGCGGCCGGGAAACTGAACCACGTAGCGCTCCCCGTCCTCATCGAGGGAACGCCATATTCCTGTGCGGTTATCGCGCCCTAAACAGAGTCGCTGGCCAAGCCGATCGGCGAGGCGTTGCAAGAAGCGGGTATCGAAGTTAACCACATTCCATCCGATCAGAACATCGGGATCAAAATCCGCTATCCAATGCAAAAAAGCCTGCAGCAATGCATCCTGATCAGCGCAGTTCGTCACATAATCCTGGTCGGCGCCTGGTCCGCACATGAATACACGGCGCTCTTCTCCCTGCAAAGACCTGCCGTGCACCGCGATCGAATACAGATCAAGTTCTTCCATCGCGGTCTCAATGTCAAAAGAGACCACCGTCAGCGAGGGTAGGAAGTCACCGGCTTTTATGGCCGGGTTATCAAGCAATAAGAACCGCCCACGACGGCGAACACTCCCGTGCAATTGCGCCGAACCGGACACAAACCGCTCCATAAGATAACGATCCGCTGGATTGATATCCGCCTCCAGCGGGTCCAGCCCTGCCATACGCAATCTATCGGCGGCACGTCGTGCCGCCCGATGCTGCGAAAAATAACATGCGACGACAGGCTCCATGACGAAGTTCTGCAAGCCCACTGGCGCAGTCTCTAGCGCCTGTTGCGTCCCGAGTATTGCCTTGGCCTGACCGACTTTGTCGGCAGGCAGAAAAAATACGCTGCGTTCACCACGCACCCGCGCGCATAGAGGCCCTGCAGCGCTGCTGAACCAGAATTCGAGCTCAATGCCCTCTGGCGTATCACGCCAATGCCGGGTCAGGACAAATCCCTCAAAAGTCTGTGCAATCAAACTACGGCCTGTTCACAATCATTTCACAGGGAGCGAGGCTTGGGCCACGCCGTGCCTTAAGCTATGCTTGAGACTGTCATACTCACAACTTCCGTTCGTACAGCGCACGAACCCGCTTCCACCAGGTAGGATTGCCCATGGACAAACCCGTCATTAAACAAGATCCCTTATACCAGCTACTTCGGACTGAAAACATCAGAGAATTCAATGATCAGCGCGACAAACTGGATACCAGCGAGTTAAAAAACGGCGACTACCGAGGCCGCGACCTACGCAATATGAAGGCCACCGACCTGGATTTCAGCAATTCCTATTTCCGCAATGCAGACCTCAGCGGCATCGATTTTCGCAGTACTAACCTGGAAGGCGCGAGTCTGCTGGACGCGAAGCTTTCCGGCACCTATTTCCCTGCGGCATTGGGCGCCACCGAAATTCGACTATCTTTAGAGACCGGTACCCGCCTGCGCTATCGCAAGGACTAAGCGCAGAGTCGCGTCACTCACCCTCCCCGCTCAGCCCTGCGATAACAAATCACGCAGGTCTATAATAGCCGCATTGGCACGACTGATATAGGACGCCATCACCAGCGAATGGTTTGCGAGCGGACCAAATCCGCTTCCGTTGAGCACCATGGGGCTCCATAGAGGCTGCTGGGTCGCCTCCAGTTCCCGCACGATCTGCTGCATACTCACCTGCGCATTCTTGTTACGCAGCACCTCTGCGAAATCCACTTCCACGGCTTTCAAAAATTGAATCAAGGCCCAGGCCGAGCCGCGCGTTTCGAAAAAAACATCGTCTATCTCGGTCCAAGGTGTTTGCACCAGCTGTTCCTCTGGTACTTCAGTCGACCTCGAGGCGCCTCGCTCTCCGGCGAGATCCACATTAACACGACGAGCGCCCACACTCGCACTCAAACGCTGCGATAAACTGCCCAGCCGCGTCTCGACAGTGGCCAACCAGTACCGCAGGTTGTCCGCGCGAGCATAAAACTGGGCGTCGGGAGACGCGGTATCGGAGAGTCGACGAAAGTAGTTGCGGCCGTAACGGACCCCCTCCCTATACTCGGACTCCGACGAGGGCAGGATCCAGGAATCAGCATTGAAATGGAAGCGCGGCTCCATTTCCGCAAGATCTACATCCTCCGTGGACTGGGACTGTGAGCGACTAAAACTTTCCCGCAAGGCACGGGACAGATCGCGCGACTGCACCAGTGCACCGTACTCCCAATTCGGCATATTATCCAACCAGACCCCCGGGGGTAAGCGATCGTTGTGGGTGAAACCACCCGGTTTGTTGAGCAGTGTCTCCATCACACCGATCAGGGCACCGGTGGTGACTGACCCGGTGACCACACTCCCGCCCTCCTCGGCAGCCATTTCGCGCGCGCGCTGCTGCACGTCGAAAGGCGTCGGCGCAACACTCCAGTAAATGCCCAACAGGACAGCAACCAGCAGGTAGAGGGCTGTCACGAGTAGTAGCCATTTGCCGATACCACCCTGGGGCACGCGATCAAACAACGCATCGCGCCAACGACTGGACATGTTAGTTACCGAATTCATGCTACCTCTCTACGTATCAGTGGTGATCGTGGGACGACACCTTGCCGCCCTTGCGCACATCTGCGCGAGTACAGATTTCTTCACGGCTAATCAGCTCGAGGCAGAGGATGATGTCATCCCCCGGCACGGGTCGAAACGCAAGACCCAGCAGCATCAGGTGGTTACCACCCGGGGCCAACTCGGCGCGCTCTCGCGACGCCACTGCCAGGCCCTCCAGCTGCTCCATGCGCAGCAGCCCGTCAACCTCCCGCGTCGTGTGCAATTCTGTCTTGCGCGCGATGCTGGAGCTGGCACCCACGATCGCAATGGCGGAATCCCGGCGATTGATGATCGTCATGTAACCGGCCGAGTTGGGCTGGAAGGGGGGCATTGCCCGCACCCAGGCATCCTCCAGATCGATCCCGGAGACCCCCGGCTCAATGCGGGTGAGGGCGTTTTTTGATGGCACTGCGTCCTTAACCTGCGCGGTATCCTCGGATGCCGCCACCAGCGGATCCACCGGGGCGGTCCCAGCCGCACCAGGAATCGCACTTGCGGACCCCGACCTCTCCACTGCTAGCAGCCATGGGGCACACAAACTGGCGCACAGCGCCAGCAAACACCATTTGATCACTTTCGAACTCCAGCAGGACAAGGACCGCCACAGACAAGCTGGCCCCTAGTGTAACACCCCGAAGGACTTTGACACGGACATCCTCTGGGGTGCTCCCCGGGGCACCAAAGACTTGTTACAATTCTACCCCCGATAGAGCCCCACCAAGGGCATCGTCGCACTGCAGGAGTGGTTATGCGTTCAGTTCTCGCCGGCTTGCTGCTACTGATGTGTAGCGGTGCTTTCGCCGAATCCTTTGCTGCTGCGGCGACCGGGTTGCCGTCCAGTAAGGGTGACCAGGACTTCCTGCCCGTGCAGGAGGCGTATCCGCTGGAGGTCGAAATCCCCGATGCACGCAGCGTGCGCCTCTACTGGCAAATCGCACCGGGGTATTACCTGTATCAACACCGCTTCAAATTCAGCCTTGAGGACGCCCACGGCAAGATCCCATTCGAAACCCGTCTCCCCGAGGGGCTGCAAAAACAGGATGAGTACTTCGGCGAGGTCGAGGTGTACTACCACAGCGCCGAGGTTATTCTGAAGCTGGGTCGGGCCACCCGGGTCGCCACCCTGAAAGCCGAGTCACAGGGCTGCGCCGATGCCGGGCTGTGCTACCCCCCGTATACGCAATACTTTACGGTAGACTTTGGCAGTGGGGCCGTCACGCCCGCAAAGCGCCCGCAACGACAGACCACAGTAGCGTCTCCCAGCAAGGAGACCAGCACGAGTGGTTGGACCCTGCTCTCTATGCTCTTGCTCGCATTCCTTGGCGGCAGCATTCTCAATCTGATGCCCTGCGTGTTCCCCGTCCTGTCGTTGAAGGTTTTGAGCTTTGCTCGCAGCACAGACCACGACCGACACCTGCACAGCTGGCTGTATACCGCGGGTGTGATGGTTAGCTTCGTCCTCGTCGCCGCGGTGCTGATCGGCTTGCAGCAGGCCGGCAATGCCATTGGCTGGGGTTTCCAGCTGCAGTCACCGGGTTTCGTCATCGCCCTGGCCTATCTGTTTATTGCTATGGGCCTGTCCCTATCCGGTATGCTGCAACTCGGTAGCAACGTAATGGGCACGGGTAGCGGGCTGGCCAGCCGCGGTGGCTTGAGCGGCAGCTTTTTTACCGGGGTGCTGGCTGTGGTCGTCGCCAGTCCTTGCACCGCGCCATTCATGGGCACTGCCCTGGGCTTTGCGATCGGCCAACCGGCGCATATCGCGTTACTCGTATTCGCCGCACTCGGCGCCGGTATGGCGGCGCCGTTGCTGGTGTTCAGTTACAGCGGAGCGGCCAGGGCATTGATGCCACAACCCGGCCCCTGGATGGAAACCCTAAAACAATTCCTCGCCTTTCCCCTCTATGCCACAGCCCTGTGGCTTTTGTGGGTGGCGGGGCGACAGACCGGCGTCAATACGATGGCCATGGCCTTAGCCGGTGCTTTGATGCTCGCTCTTGGTTTGTGGCTTTGGAACAACAGCCTTTGGAGCCGGGCGCTGTCCGTGTCCTGTCTGGTTGCCGCCATCGCCCTTGGCTCGGCAGGCGGCCTCGATCCACCAGCCAGCGACAAGCAAATCATGCATGGGCATATCCCCTGGTCTGAGCAAGAGGTCGCTAACCTGCGCAGCGCAGGACACGCTGTATTCGTGGATGTTACAGCGGACTGGTGCATCACCTGCAAGGCGAATGAAGCGGCAGTGCTTTTTACAGCGCACGTGGCACAGGCCTTCGCCGATTACCGGGTGACCTACATGGTGGCCGACTGGACCAATCACGACCCGGAGATTGCCCGACTGCTGGAGCAACACGGTCGCAGCGGTATCCCTCTGTACCTTATGTACCCGCCTGATCCGGCGGCACAACCCCTCATCTTGCCGCAGCTACTGACCCGGCAAACGGTGCTGGATGCCCTTGAAGCAGTTTCAGCCAAAAATCCCGACGTTGCTGACAGTTTCTCTGGGGAAGCCCACAATTACGCGACGTATACCAGCAAATAATGCGATAAAACGCTGTTTTCGATACCGATTCGCTGTATTCGCCAAATATGGCTAACTTCTGCAAAAAAGTAGCGATCAAGCGCCAAAAGTCACAATCATTCGAAATTCATAGACAGCACTTTGGAATTGCGACAGAATTCCCGATCATCGTGTTTTGGGGAGCGCCACCGGGATGGCCACCATTCTTGTTCTGCACGGCCCCAACCTGAACCTGCTCGGGACACGCGAACCAGACGTCTATGGCCACACTACTCTCAGCGACATCAACCGGCGCCTGGACCAGCAGGCACAGGCCAGTGGCCACCGCTTGCAGACTATCCAGAGCAATGCCGAAGCAGAGCTGGTGGAACGGGTGCAGGCTGCAGGGCGAGATGGTGTGGACTTCATCCTCATTAACCCCGCGGCGTTCACCCACACCAGCATCGCGCTGAGGGACGCACTGGCAGCGGTGGCCATTCCTTTTATCGAGGTGCACCTGTCCAATACCCACGCCCGAGAGGCATTCCGACACTACTCTTATTTTTCCGCTATTGCCGAGGGCGTGATCTGTGGGCTCGGTGCATTGGGCTACGAACTGGCACTGCAGGCGGCTGTTCGCCAACTGGATAACCCGTAACTGTCACCAGAGAGACCTGACTATGGACATTCGCAAGGTAAAGAAATTGATCGAGTTGCTGGAGGAGTCCAACATCGACGAAATTGAGATCAAGGAGGGTGAGGAGTCGGTTCGAATCAGTCGCAGCAGTGCCCAGGCAATGGCCATGGCGGCACCACTCGCACCCACCCCTATCGCGCCAGCAGCGGCCATACCAGCCGTGGCGCCCACAGCCCCAGAGCCCCCTGCAAGCGGGCAACAGTTGCGTTCTCCCATGGTCGGCACCTTTTATCGCTCGCCTTCTCCATCCTCTCCACCCTTTGTCGATGTCGGTCAGAAGGTGCGTCCCGGTGACGTGGTATGCATCGTCGAGGCGATGAAGATGATGAATCAGATCGAGGCAGACAAAGCAGGCACCATCACGGCCATCCTGGTTGACAATGGAGAACCGGTCGAATTCGACCAACCCCTGTTTACCATCGCCTAAACACCGCCCGGCGAAAAACCCGCAGAGGACGCAAGCATGCCGACACTGGAAAAAGTACTCATCGCCAACCGGGGTGAGATCGCACTGCGAGTGCTGCGGGCCTGCAAAGAGCTCGACATCCCCACCGTCGCGGTGCACTCCAAGGCAGACCGGGAACTGAAACACGTGTTGCTGGCCGACGAGGCCGTCTGCATCGGTCCTGCACCCTCTGCCGACAGTTATCTCAACGGGCCAGCAATCATCAGCGCAGCGGAAGTGACCCGGGCCAGCGCCATCCATCCGGGCTACGGGTTTCTGGCGGAAAATGCGGATTTTGCCGACCAAGTAGAAAAAAGCGGTTTTACCTTTATTGGCCCCACCGCAGACACTATTCGTCTCATGGGCGACAAAGTCTCAGCCATACAGGCCATGAAAGCGGCGGGTGTGCCGACTGTGCCCGGCTCCGACGGTCCGCTCACCGACCACGGCGAGCGCACCCTGGACATTGCGCAACGCATCGGCTACCCAGTGATCGTTAAGGCAGCCGCAGGTGGCGGTGGACGTGGCATGCGCGTCGTGCACGATGAGGCAGATCTGCTCAGCGCGGTCGAAGTCACACAGGCGGAAGCCGCTGCAGCCTTTGGTTCCGGGGTGGTTTATCTGGAAAAGTTTCTGCAGCGACCGCGCCATGTCGAGATCCAGGTGCTGGCAGATGGCCAGGGCAACGCAGTGCATCTGGGCGATCGAGACTGCTCACTGCAACGGCGCCATCAGAAGGTGCTGGAGGAGGCGCCAGCCCCGGGCATCCCAGAGCACGTCAGAACACAGGTGACACAGTCCTGTATCAAGGCCTGTCTAGAGATCGGCTACCGCGGAGCAGGCACGTTTGAGTTTCTCTATGAGGATGAGCAATTCTATTTCATAGAGATGAATACTCGCGTACAAGTGGAACATCCTGTCACCGAGATGATCACCGGCGTTGATATCGTGCGCGAACAGCTGCAAATTGCCAGCGGCCTGCCGCTGTCTATGCAGCAGGACGACATCAGTTTCCGCGGGCACGCCTTCGAGTGTCGCATTAACGCCGAAGATCCGCAGACCTTCATGCCCTGTCCCGGCAAGGTGAGCACCTTTCATGCGCCGGGCGGACCCGGTATCAGGGTTGATTCGCACCTTTACGACGGCTACACCGTGCCGCCCTATTACGACTCTCTCATCGCCAAGATCATCAGCTATGGCGACAGCCGCGCAATTGCCCTCGCCAAGATGCGCCAAGCGCTGGACGAACTGGTCGTCGAGGGGATACGCAACAATACGCCACTGCACCATGATCTGGTGAGGGACGAGGCCTTCAAAGCGGGCGGAGTAAGTATTCACTATTTAGAGAAACTCCTACTAGGGGAATAACTGTTGGGCAACACCCTGCTCGGCTTGGCACGCACTCATCTGACCGACGCTACGCACTCGCTTTTGCTGTGACCTGGCTACAACTGCGCCTCGACATCTCCCCCGAAGAAGCTAGCGACCTGGAGAGCCGTTTGTTGGCCAGCGGCGCCGTCGCCGTGACCCTGCAAGACAGCGGCAATCAACCGGTGCTGGAGCCGAGCGTCGGGGCAACACCGCTCTGGGACAGCATACGGCTCACAGGCTTGTACCCGGCAGACGCAGACCTAATGGACGTGCTGACACGATTACCACCGCACCTGCAGGCTCCCACTCGTCACCGCGTTGAAATTCTTGAAGATAGAGAGTGGGAGCGGGAGTGGATGGCACACTATCGCCCCATGCAGTTTGGCCAGCGATTGTGGGTGTGTCCTAGCTGG
>JABSPW010000065.1 GCA_013214285.1 Halioglobus sp.
TCCCGACCCGGTAGGCCCCGTCAGCAGCAAAACTCCGTGGGGCCGGGACAGTAGCTCGCGATAGCGCTGTAGGTTGTCATCACCAAACCCCATAACCGACAACTTCAAACGGATACTGCCTCGGTCCAGTACCCGCATCACAATACTTTCACCGTGCACGGTTGGGACTGTGGACACACGCAGGTCCAGTTCGTGCCCTTTAACGCGGGTCATGATCCGACCGTCCTGGGGCAAGCGTCGCTCAGCAATATTCATCTGCGACAACAGCTTGATGCGCGAAGCAATAGCCGGCCCCAGACTGGGGGCAGGCGGATCCGGGTATTCCTGCAATACGCCATCGACCCGGTAACGCAGGTGCAGACCGTCCTCGAAGGGCTCAATATGGATATCTGACGCGTGCATATCCAAAGCACGATGGATGACCTGATTGACCAGGCGAATAACCGGCGCTTCGCTGGCAAGATCCTTGAGATGCTCAATAAAGTCGTCGTCGCTCTGGCCGCCAAAAAAATCGACTTCGTCATCCTCCGCTTCTTCATCCCTTTCAAGGTAGCGCTGGATGGCCTTGCCGATGTCGCTCTCCAATCCCAACGCGACGACAACCGGCTTGCCCAGGGCCAGCTGCAACGCTTTTACAAGGAAGGGATCCTGGGGTTCGGAGGCCACAAACCGGATCTCGGCTTCAGAACTGGCAACGGGTACGACATTATTACTGAAGAGAAACTCCCGCGACAGGCCGTCCAGCTGCAGGGGTTCTTGCGGATAGTCCGCTGCAAGCAGCAATGGCAGATCAAGCTGAGCACTCAGGGCGGTGGCCACATCCTGCTCCGAGACCAGGCCCAGCTTCACCAGCACCTGGCCGAAACGGCCGCCCATCTCTGCCTGCGCAAGCAGGCTTCGCTCCACATCTCTTTCAGAGAGTTTACCCTGCTCTACCAGCAGTTCTCCCAGTTTTGTCATATGCCACTCAATGCCAGCCCAGCTTGTTGAGCAAATTCTACCGGAAGACCGGGAGATGCGTGTACCGTCTACGCTGCCATCATATCACGGCATGCTGACACGTATGCGCTGCGACCTGTCAGGGTGCAGACAGTCTTGCAATCACAGGCGTAACCCCGTTGATCAAGCGACCTCAAACAAGCCGGCAGCACCCATACCACCGCCGATACACATGGTCACGACCACGTGCTTGGCGCCGCGGCGCTTCCCCTCCAGCAGCGCGTGCCCCACCAGACGTGATCCGGTCATGCCAAAAGGGTGCCCGATTGATATCGACCCGCCATTCACATTCAGCGCCGCGTTGTCGATGCCCAGTTTGTCGCGACAGTAAACCACCTGACAAGCGAAGGCTTCGTTCAACTCCCAGAGGTCGATATCCGCCACACCCAAGCCATGGCGCTTGAGCAACCTGGGCACGGCAAAAACCGGACCAATCCCCATTTCGTCTGATTTGCAACCGGCAACTGCCAGACCGCGGTAGATACCCAGCGGGGAGAGGCCCTTCTGAGAAGCGACTTTGGCATCCATCACCACACAGGCGGACGCACCGTCTGAGAACTGAGAGGAATTGCCCGCGGTAATATACTTACCCTCTTTCACCACCTGGCCATCCTTGAAAACAGGCTCCAGGGCAGACAGGCTGTGCAGCGTCGTGGACGGGCGATTGCAATCATCGCGGTCCACCACGGCATCCGTGTAACTCGTCTCCTTGGTCTCCTTGTTAAACACCGACATGGTGGTCGCCATCGGCACGATCTCGTCATCGAAAAGCCCCGCCTGCTGCGCAGCGGCCGTGCGCTGTTGGCTTTGCAAGGCGTACTGGTCCTGTGACTCGCGACTGATGTTATACCGCTCGGCAACCACTTCCGCAGTCTCCAGCATTGCCATATACGCAGTGGAATCCAGCGCCGTGACTGTTCTGGAGACATTACGATAGGCATTCTTGTGCTTGTTCTGAACCAGTGAAATAGATTCCAAACCACCGGCCACGGCGATATCGTACTCGTTACACATGACGCTCTTGGCAGCGGTGGCAATGGCCATCAGGCCGGAAGAGCATTGACGCTCAATCTGCATGCCGGCAACCGTCTCAGGGAGACCACCAGCAATAGCACTGAGCCGACCGACATTGTATCCCTGGGTGCCCTGTGGCGCTGCTACACCGAAAACACAATCGTCAACCTCAGCGGGGGCAATACCTGCCCGTTCGATTGCCGCGCGCACCACGTGGCCGCCCATGGCCGGCGCCTCGGTATCGTTCAAACCTCCGCGAAAAGATTTGGCAAGGCCTGTTCTCGCGGTGGACACGATTACTGCTTCTCTCATACTCCAACTCCCGGTGGGTAATGTAATCTGGCAATCGCTTAGGCTCGCTGGCTTGACACCGAAATAATTTCGCCGGTCATATAAGACGAATAATCTGACGCGAGGAACAGCATAACGTTGGCCACTTCCCAAGCCTCCGCGGCACGCCCATACGCCTCTTTCGCTTCCAGTTCTTCCAGCAGCGCCTGCGATGCCGACTTACGCAACATCGGATGCAATACGATGGACGGCGCAACCGCGTTGATACGCACATTAAACTCTGTTGCCTCCAAAGCAGCACAGCGAGTCAATGCCATGACACCGGCCTTAGCCGCCGCGTAGTGCGCCTGCTCCTGCTGCGCACGCCAGCCCAACACCGAGGCGTTGTTGACGATCACACCCCCTTGGCCGCGCGCCTTCATAATTTTCATCATGCAGCGGGTCATGCGCATGGTACCGTTGAGAGTCACGTCGATGACGCGATACCATTCCTCATCTTCCATCTCTATCAACCGCTTTGAAGTGCCCAGTCCCGCGTTATTAATCAGAATGTCGACGCCGCTCAGGCGCTCTTCTGCATAATCCACCAGAGCACGCACGTCGTCCTCGACTGCAACATTGCACACCTTACCAAATACCGCAGCAAGCCCGCTGTCATCTCTCAACTTCTCAACCGCTGTCGCCAGCCGTTTCTCATGAATATCGCTGATAACAATCGCCCGAGCGCCCTCCTCAGCGGCACGCGTGGCGGCCGCAAAGCCAATTCCCGCCCCTGCCGCCGCGGTCACCAGTACCGACTTACCCTTGATTAAGTCACGGGCCTGTACATAATTCGGTTTCTTCAAATCCATAACCAATCCCCTATAAGGTGCCCCGAGGCTCCTTCGGCATCCCCAACCCCCTCTCGGCAATGATGTTGCGCTGAATCTGGTTGGTCCCGCCGTAAATAGTGTCTGCACGAACAAATAGGTACAGAGATTGCAGGCGACTGAGTTCGTAGGGTCCGTCTGAGAGGATTTCGCATTCCGGGCCCAAAACATCCATAGCCAATTCACCCAGACTGCGATGCCAGCTGGCCCAATACAACTTGTAAATCAGCGCTTCCTTCTGCAAACCACCATCGCTGCCACTCTGCCCTGAGAGCATACGCATGGCGTTGTAACGCATGATCTTCAGTTCAGTATGGGCGCGTGCGATACGTTGTCGAATCACGGGATCCTGCGCCGCACCGTTCTCCCTCGCCGCGAGAACTACCTGGTCGAACTCGTTCTGAAAGGCCATCTGCTGCCCCAACGTGGACACGCCACGTTCAAAACCAAGCAGCCCCATAGCAACTTTCCAGCCGTCGCCCGGCGCGCCAACGATATCTTCGGCATCACACTCGGCCTCATCGAAAAACACCTCGTTGAATTCTGAGGTGCCGGTGATCTGCTCAATGGGGCGCACGAGGATACCCGGCTGATGCATTTTAACCAGGAAAAAACCCAGCCCCTTATGAGCCACCGAATCCGGATCGGTGCGCGCTATCACGAAACAGAAATCCGATTCATGGGCCAAGGACGTCCAGACCTTCTGGCCACTGATCAACCACTTGCCACGCGCCTCATCAAATCGCGCCTTCGTTTTCACATTGGCTAGATCCGATCCGGCTCCGGGCTCGGAATACCCCTGACACCACAGCTCAGTACCGGCAACAATGCCCGGCAAGTATTTCTTCTTTTGCTCCTCACTGCCAAACGCGATGATTGTTGGCCCGGTAAGACCTTCACCGATATGGCCGACGCGGCCCGGGGCCCCTGCTCGCGCGTATTCCTCAAAGAAAATAACCTGCTGTTCAATGGAGCAAGCGCGGCCACCGTACTCCATAGGCCAACCGACGCACGTCCAGCCACCTGCGGCTAATACTCGCTCCCACACCTTGCGCTCCTCGGGATACATATGTTCATCCCCCGGGCCACCGCGGTATTTCAACTGCTCGAAGTCGCCGGTCAGGTTGTCCTTCAACCAATCAGCCACCTCTTCGCGAAATCGCTCATCTTCAGGACTGAAACTCAACTTCATGACTCTAACCTCAATCCAACAAAGTCTTTGCCAAACGCTCGCGGTGGAACGCACCATTGCCCAGCAGGTGCTCTGAAGATTTCGCGCGCTTGAAGTACAGATGCACATCGTATTCCCAGGTGAAACCGACGCCACCAAAAAGCTGCAAGGCATCACCCGCCACCGCAAAGTAAGCATCAGAGCAGTAGGATTTGGCAATACTCGCCGCCTCTGCCAATTCTTTCGCCATCATCCCCCCTTCCAGCGCATCCTGGGCAACACAAGCAGCATAGTAAATCGCAGAGCGGGCAACTTCGGTCTGTAACATCATGTCCGCTGCTTTGTGTTTTACCGCTTGGAAACTGGCGATCGTGCGATTGAATTGCACGCGCTCACTCGTGTATTCCACAGTACGGTCCAGTACCTGCTGGCACCCCCCCACCTGTTCTGCCGCAAGCGCTATGGCGGCCAGGTCCAATACCTTCGCCAACACCTGCCAGCCCTTACCGGCCTCGCCCAGCAGCTCGCTGGGCGCAAGGCGAACATCGTTCAAGGTGACAGCGGCTTGCTTTCGGGCCTGATCCATGGTCGGTAACCATCGACGAAACACACCGGCTGTCTCCGCCGGCAACAAGAATAAACTGATCCCCGCCTCTCCCACACTGCCAAGCTCGCGTGCGGCCACTATCAACAATTGTGCACTGTGGCCATCGACCACGTAACGGTACTCACCGTTCAACACATAGTCGCCCCCTTCACGCTGCCAGGTAGCAGTGACCGCTTTAGCACTCCAGTCACTGACGCCCCCATTAAATGCTACCGCGGCACTTAATGCGCTGTCGCACATGGGGCGCAACCAGGCAGTTTTTTGCGCGTCACTGCCGCCGAGCAACAGCGTGTTGGCGGCAAGGCATACCGTGGCAAAATAGGGCGAGCAAAGAAGGTAGCGACCCATCTGCTCCATCGTGGCAACCACCTCGACATAGCCAAGCCCCATGCCGCCAAATTGTTCGGGCACATGGATCGCCTGCCAGTACATCTCGGTACAAATGCGGTTCCAAAGCTCACTGTCGTAACCTCGCTCCGTCGCCATCACCGCGCGGATAGCCTCACTGGTTGACACCTCGGCTAGAAATGAAGCCGCCGTATCGCGGATCATCTCCTGCTCCTCTGTAAATGCAAACTCCATCAGCTGGCTTCCTACGTTCCCCAAACTTTCTGCGCGGGTCGCTCGCGCTCTAAGAGTGTCTTCATGGCTCCGCCGATCTCGGCCGGCGCCCACGCAGCTGCGCGGTCAACGCCGTCGGTCGTGCGCCAACCGTCGCAGATACAGATGCGGCCGCCCTCGGCTTCAAAGATCCGGCCGGTCACCTCAGACGCTTCGGTACTGGCCAACCACGCCAGCAGGGTGGAGACATTCTCCGGTGCAAAATGGTCAAAGCTGCCGTCCTCAGGTTTTTTCATGCGCTCAGCCATCTCTGGCACAGCGCTGGTCATACCCGTTCGCGCTGAGGGCGCGACTGCGTTGGCGGTGACATTGTAGCGGCCCAATTCCGCAGCCTGATTCAGTGTGAGGGCGGCAATACCTGCCTTGGCCGCAGCGTAATTGGATTGCCCAATAGAGCCCTGCAGCCCAGCACCGGATGTCGTATTGATAATACGCGCATCGACCTGCTTGCCTTCCTTATGCAGACCACGCCAGTAATGAACAGCATGAGACGTAATACAGAAGTGGCCTTTCAAGTGCACTGCCATAATGATGTCCCACTCTTGCTCTGTCATCGAGGCAAACATGCGGTCGCGATTAACACCGGCATTGTTTAGCACAATGTCCACTCCACCGAATGCATCGATGGCTTGTTTAACAGCCTGCATGCTGTCATCGTAATTGGTGATGTCGGAGCTGTTCACCACGGCCTTGCCACCCGCTGCCACAATTTCGTCCACCACGGCTTGCGCCGACTCGGTATTGATATCGTTGACCACCACCGCGCAACCCTCCAGAGCAAACACGCGGGCATGCGCCGCACCGAGGCCGCCGCCAGCGCCGGTTATGATCGCTGCGCGTCCATTCAGTATTCCACCCATTCTACTTTCCTCAATAACTCGTTTTCAGTGACTTACAAGCGCTCCAGGATGGTGACATTTGCCTGACCACCGCCCTCACACATCGTTTGCATGCCGTAGGTTCCTCCAGAGCGTTCCAGCTCATGCAACAGTGTCGTCATCAGCTTGGTGCCGGTCGCACCCAGCGGGTGTCCCAGAGCAATCGCTCCGCCATTGACATTAGTTTTCTCCAGCGGGTAGCCCGTTTCCAATAACCATGCCAAGGGCACTGACGCGAAGGCCTCGTTGATCTCTACCAGATCGATATTATCCAGCGTCATAGCGGATTTTTTCATCGCGTATTCCGTGGCCGGGATCGGCGCGGTCAGCATCCAAATAGGATCGTCAGCGCGCACGCTCATGTGCACGATGCGTGCGCGAGGGGCGAGGTTGTAACGTTTCAGCGCGCCTTCAGATACTACCAACACCGCGGAGGACCCGTCACAGGTCTGGCTAGAAACGGCTGCAGTGATGGTACCCCCCTCAGCTAGAGGCTCCAGTTCAGCCATCTTTTCCATCGAGGTATTGCGTACGGTCTCATCCATATCAACACCGTTCAATGGCGCCACCTCGCGCTCAAACCGCCCCTCATCAATGGCTTGCTGTGCCAATGTGTGCGAACGCAAGGCAAACGCCTCCATCTGCTCGCGAGAGATTTTCCATTTGTCAGCAATCATCTGGGCCGAGGTGAACTGTGACGGTGGCTCGGCACCGTAGCGCGCCACCCAGCCCGGGCTGCCCGAAAACGGGTCGGGAAAACCCATAGGCTGCGCGGCCAACATGGCAGAGGAAATAGGAATCTGGGTCATGGTCTGAACACCACCTGCGACAACCACATCCATGACACCCGACATAACAGCCTGCGCAGCAAAGTGCACTGCCTGCTGAGACGAACCACACTGGCGATCAACCGTGGTGCCGGGCACTACATCAGACAGCCCCGCGGTAAGCCAGCAGGTGCGCGCAATATCACCCGCCAGCGGACCAATCGTATCCACGCAGCCGAAAACCACATCATCGTACTCATCATCGGGGATAGCGTTACGGCCCACGATGGTCTTTAACACATGTGCCCCGAGGTCCGCGCCGTGAACATCCGACAGCCCGCCCTTCCGACGACCCGTCGGTGAACGCACTGCATCAACTATATAGGCGTCTGCCATAACTCTGTTCTCCCGTTAACTGAAAGTGGCGCCTGCTCCCAGGTCAGCGCCATCAGCAAAAATTCGCTCGCCGATACGTGATTTATGGAAACCCGCGTCGCCCCAACTGTTGGCCAATGCCCAGGCTTTCTTCATGAATAGATGAAGATCCACCTCCCAGGTATACCCCATGGCACCGTGTACTTGATGACTGTTTTTAGCAGCCAGGTTGGCCGCCTCGCAGGCCACCAGTTTTGCATGAGACACCGCCTGCGATGCGATAGCCTGCCTATTGGCAATGGCATATGCAGCACGATGCGTCGGCGCCTTGGCGTATTCCAGCCGGACGGCAACGTTGGCCATGTGGTGTTTCACTGCCTGAAAGCTACCCACTGGTTTACCGAATTGCTGTCGCTCACTGGTGTACTGCACCGACATGTCGATCATGCGCTGGGCCAACCCTAGCGCCTGCGCGGCACAGGCCAGCGCTCCTCGATTTAAAGCAGCGCCGACAAGCAGCGCCGCCCTATCACCCTCGGCGACCGCTGTCGCCTTACTAGCATCGACCATAAACAGCCGACGCGACGGATCCACCGAATCGTTATGACGCAAGCTCACCTGATCAGGCGTCACCGCGATCAGGTCGCCACCACGCTGCAGTAGTATCAGGCCTGCCACATGGGCATCTTCTACCAGGCGATTCTGCGCCAGACCCACCACGACGCGCGCCTCTCCAGCAGCCACCTTTGGTAACCACTCGGCGGCTAGATCGCCACCGATACTCGACAACAGGGGAACCGCGACCATCGCGGTCTGAACCAAGGGCTCTGGCAACGCCACGTACCCCGCTTCCTGCGCCAATAGGACGAAATCCAACTCGTTCATACCCAGGCCGCCAAATTCTTCCGACACAGTCAGACCGGTCAGCCCCAGCGCCGCCAACTGCTGCCAAAGGGCATCATCGCGGCCACTATCGGTATCCCACAGAGCACGGATACGCTGAGGCGTGACTTCGTTTACCAAAAAGTCTCTAACGGAGTCCTGGAACAGCAACTGATCTTCTGTAAAGGTAAAATCCATGACTTATCTCGGCATCCCCAACATACGTTCTGCGATGATATTGCGCTGTACTTCATTAGTACCCGCGTAGATCGGGCCCGACAGTGAGAACAACCAACCATCCAGCCAGGTCCCCACATCTCCCGCATCTGGCGCATGCGGCAACAGCTCGGCACGCGCGCCAAGTATACTCATCGCGGTCGCGTGCATATCCTGATCCAACTCCGACCAGAAAATTTTATTGGTAGATGATTCCGCACCTATCTTGCCACCTTTGTTCAGCCGACACGCAGTTTGGTACGTAGTCAGACAGTAGCTTTCCGCGTCAAGGTATGCGCGCAGGACTGCATCCTTCACGGCGGGATTGCGGTCCGCCGCCTCGTGGTTGGCACGGTATAGTTCCACCAATCGCCGAGCGGTTTCCTGGAAACGTGCTGGGGAACGCAGCATCAAACCTCGCTCGAAGCCGGCTGTCGCCATCGCAACACCCCAGCCGGCACCTTCATCACCAAGCCGGTTGTCGACCGCAACCTCAACATCATCGAAAAATATTTCAGCGAAGCCAGGCAGTCCATCTAACTGGGGAATAGGACGCACGGTAATACCCGGACTCCTCAGAGGCACTAGAATAAACGTCAAACCACGGTGGCGCTCAGACGCCGGGTCCGTGCGAAACATGCCAAAGCACCAGTCCGCCCACACTGCGCGTGTAGACCAGATCTTCTGGCCGTTTATAACATACGTGTCACCCTCTAAGCGCGCGGTTGCGCGGATCGCAGCCATATCGGAACCGGCATTGGGCTCCGACCATCCCTGCGCCCAGACTTCTTCACCAGTTGCCATCTTTGGCAAGATGCGGGCCTTCTGCTCTTCGGTCCCGTATTCCATCAGGGTCGGTCCGAGGAGAAAAATACCATTTTGATTAACCCGCAGCGGCGCTCCCGCGCGGTAGTACTCCTCCTCGAAGATCAGCCACTCAATAAGGTCGCAGCCACGTCCACCCAGCACCTCCGGCCAAGTCACCATACCCCAGCGACCCGCGTGCAGCGTCGCCTCCCATGCTCGATGCTGCAAAAAACCCTCCTCCGTATCAAAGGTCTGCAATGGCTGCGCCGGCACATGCTGCGCCAACCAGCTGCGCACCTCTTTGCGGAAGGCCTGCTGCGAATCTGTATAGGTTAATTCCATATGTCGTTATATCTCTGTTTGCCCGGTTCAATTATCAAATTTCGCATCGCGTTTCTCGACAAAGGCATCGCGTGACTCTCGAGAATCACTCATTGTATAAGCCTCCAGAGTAAAACCCTGCTCCCAGCGGTACTTATCTTCTAGGTTGCCATCTTCGATACCGTTGAGAGCTTCCTTCGCCAGCTTGACCATAGCAGGGGATTTCTCGGCGATCTTGCGGGCGATGTCGCGCGCAGCGGGCAGCAGCTCATGCAGCGCTACCACTTGCTCGACTGCACCAAGACGATATGCCTCCTGCGCATCAATAAACTCACCCGTAAAGTACATGTAGCGTACCTTCTGCACAGGAAACATCCGTTGCAGATGCGCGCCACCGCCCATTGCTCCGCGATCGATCTCGGGCACACCAAAGCGGGCGCAATCTGCACAAAGAATAATATCTGCCGCACCTGCCATACCAATTCCGCCGCCCAACACAAAGTTGTGCAGTGCGACAATCACCGGCTTAGGGTTACGATGGATAGACCTAAACGTTTCGTAGTTGCCTTTGTTGACGTCCACGATCTTCGCGCTGTCAGCAGCCAACTCCTTGATGTCAACACCCGCACAGAAGCCTTTACCCGCCGCCGCAATGATAATGACACGTACCTCATCATTAATTCCCAGCGCATCAATTTCATCAGCAATAGCAAACCAGCCAGCGCTATCGAAAGCGTTCACCGGGGGATGGTCGAGAATCATCTCGGCGATACCCTTGTCAATTGTCGTTTTAAAGGGCTTGGGCATAGTCAGTTCCTGCATTCGGTTTCCATCAAATCTCTGGGGTTGTGTTCCGCTCGTCCCGCAAACACACGCAGCCTCTGCTCCGCCTCTTCAACAATCGAAGAGATCAACTGTTCGCATGTCAGCAATTCATCGATGACGCCGGCTACCTGTCCCGACGGCAATACGCCCAGCGCCGGCTCTCCCTCCACCATCGCTTTCTGGATAATCATAGGCGCATTGGCAGACATGATCGCTTGCGCGGCTGTCATGTCATCATCTTTGCTCATCGCAATCGCTGATTTCAGCAGGCCGAAGATACTCGCGCCTGTGTGCTTGCGAAACGCCAATCCATTACGCATCGCGATCACTAGTTTTTTCAGCGGGCCAGCCTTATCCAGCTCCGCCAGCAACTCGTTAATGATCATACGCTGGGGCAATCCGTCCATAGCGCTTGATACGACAATGTCGCCTGGATTCTTGCAATCGATGTATCGCTGCAAAGTCTGCTGCGGCACCGGACTCTCCTCGGTCATAAGGAACCGGGTGCCCATCGCAATACCTTCTGCACCGAATGACAGTGCCGCCATCAGGCCGCGCCCGTCCTTGAAACCACCGGCCGCTACCACAGGCACCTTGTCCCCCACGGCGTCAACGACTTGCGGGATGAGTAGGGACGTAGGAATGGCGCCGGTGTGGCCACCGCCCTCACCGCCTTGCACCGTCACCGCGTCGGCCCCCAAATCAACCGCCTTGATAGCGTGCTTGGGTAGACCGATGGTCGGCATGCAGACCACCCCAGCATCTTTCAGCTTGTTGATCATGTCAGGTCCCGGCGAGCGGGAGTAACTCACTGCTTTCACGCTGTGCTGGATAACAAGTTCAACAATATCGGACGCATTGGGTTGGTACATGTGAAAGTTCACACCAAAGGGCTTGTCGGTGAGTTCTTTCACGCGCAGGATGTCCCGCTCCATTTCATCCGCGGGAATGGTGGCGCCCGCGAGAAAGCCAAAACCACCCGCGTTACAACTACCCGCGACCAGCGTAGGGTCTGCAACCCACCCCATAGCAGTTTGCACGACAGGGTATTGGCAACCTAGCAGCGCAGTCAGGCGTGTCTCAAGCATGGCACCTACCTCAGTAGCGATCCGCAGGTGGGCGGACCCCGGGAGGATTATCCTTAATCTGCCCAGCTCGCTGGTTATGCGGGTCCAGAGCAGTGATGATAGCCAGTTGCGCCTGTGTCGGTGGCACTGTGGTCGGCACATGCCCGGGTATATGCACCGGGTAGCCTGTGCTCTTCTGCACCTGTTCAGCCGTGATACCCGGGTGCAATGACAGCAGTCGAATCTGATGATCGGGCCCACCGAAGTCCATCACACACAGATCAGTCACTACGAGCCGGATATCGATATCATCGAGACTGTGTCCTTTCGGCAAACGATCGGGGTTATACCCTATGGACGATACAAAATCGCACTCTCCGTCCATGAACACTCGAGTATTGTGCGAGGGCACAAAAAAGCTGTTCGGGTGCGAGATAGAGTTTCCTGGAAATCCGCGCGCCCCGAGCATCATCACCTTCGGCTTATCGTAGGTCCCACCGAGAGCTGAGGTATTGGACTGTCCGAAGCGATCGATTTGTGTCGGGCCAAGCATGGCATGACGCTTGCCACTCCAAACATTATCAAAGATGCGCGAGAACCCCATCCAACTTTCCGTAGCCGGCACAAAACCATCCGGGCGCTTACCCAATGGATTGGGTTCACTCAACATCCACGCTTCGGAGTCTGTCATCATCAGGTCAGGGTTAGTGGTTTTCATGGCCAAGCTCGCGGCAAGACGGGGAATTACCCCAATGCCCGTGGCCAGCACCTCGCCATCATTTTCAAACGCCCGGCTGGCGGCAGCGACGCATAATTCAGCCAGGGTGTAATCAGTTGCTGCTGTCATCTTTCTTTCTCCACTCCCCATCTATTAATACGTTGGCAACTCGATGGCACGGATTGCGTCAAGGCCACCGACACTGTGTTGGTACTCGTCCTCGTTGGCACCGAGGAATTGCTCCAGATACCCTTGGATACCGCTGTCTTGCTTCGCGGAGGCGGCATAGGCCTTGAAGTGTGGGACATCGAATCCATACCGGGGGGCGCAGGATGTGGGGTGGGCGCCGCCAGCGATGGGCACAACACCGGTTGTCGCCGAGCGTTCCCAGTACACCAGCCGGGCCTGTGCGGGGTCGTGGAAGTATGTGCTGTCTACCAGCTCGTCACAGGACACAAAAGTCTTTTCCGCCGCCCGGGCAAACGCGTCATCCATGTAGTGATCCGGGCCCGCGATCTGGCAGACGCCGCGGGCATCCGCCTTGTCAACGTGTATCAGGGAGACATCGAGCTTGAGCGCTGGCATGGCCACCCACTCCTTATCATCGTAGGGGCTGTCAATGACTTTGATACTGGCGTTCCTGTTAATGATGTCCGTACCGAGACCCACCTCGGTAGGCATAAAGGGCAAACCCCAGCTGGCGGCGCGCAGTCCCAGCAGCATCATGCCCTCATCAATCTCCATCACTTCGATAGACCCGGACTGGCGCGCCTGTCGGAAGTACGGCTCAAGCGGGATGAAATCGAGTGAAACAAACGCGAACACGACCTTCTTTACCTTGCCAGTCGCACACAACATGCCAACATCCGCGCCGCCATAAGACACCAGTGTCAGTGCCTTCAGGTCAGAACGCAGAATCTCCCGCACCAGCGCCATCGGCTTACGCCGTGGGCCCCAGCCGCCGATACCGAGGGTCATACCATCCTCCAATTGAGCAACAACAGCTGCCGCACTCATTCGCTTGTCCATCTACGCCTTCCTTTGTTAGCCGACAATTCGCGCCATGCGGTAGTCGTGTTTGATGAAGTTAACACCCAAGGTACTCTGGGTACCGCGCACACCGTCGATCACACTGATACGCTTGTGCACAAATCGCGCCAGATGCTCCGCATTACGCACCATCGTGATAACAAGAATGTCCGCACGCCCAAGCATCACACCGACAAACCCCAGTTCGTTGATCCCGGCCAACCTGCCGGCGACGTCTCGAGTCTGGTCGGAGCGCTCCACCTCAATCCAGATGTAAGCCAATGCCGCATCGTGAAAGCGGTCAATGTTGGTGACGGCTGTCAAACGAATCTGCTTTTCGTGTTCCATCCGTTTTACGCGGGATCGCACTGTGCCTTCTGTGACGCCCAATTGTTCCGCAATCTCACGGTTACTCACCCTGGCATCTCGCGACAGACGCTCAACGATAGCAAGATCGCACTGATCCAGCTCACGTCGCATGATGAAATGGCACCCAGTCAGGCTGGTTCTTCAATACATCCAAAGCCATCGCCGGGGTCAATCGACGCACACCGTCTACCCTTCCGAGCTTATCAGTGATCAGTTCGGTGAGGTCGGCTTGATCTCGCGCCACCACGAGGATCTCAATATCCTGCGTGCCCACAACCACGTTGACGGAAAACACTTCTTGGATAGCCGCCATGTCCTCGGCAACTTTTTCGGGAGCACGGCCTTCCACCTGCACACCGATCGCCAGCAACATCCCATACCCTGCTGCCTCGATGTCAGTCACCGCTACAAGTCGGAGGGTATTTGATTCCTCCATACGACGCACGCGGCCGCGCACGGTGTTCTCCGCGATGTCCAATGCCCGCGCAATGGCCCGGTAAGCCATGCGCCCATCCTGGCGCAACAGCGCGATAATCGCCTGATCTGTATCGTCTAGATCAATCACACCACCGCCTGCGTGCTCTCCTACCTTTTTCATTTTCCATCCAGTGCTGCCAGAGCGGCCTTGTCGACCTTGCCACCCGCGTTCATGGGAAACTCATCGACAAAGACGACCGAACGCGGCACCTTGTAATTAGCCATCTGTTCGCGCGACCAGGCGATGACCTCCGCCTCATCCAGCTCTGTATCAGCGTCCTTTACCAGATAAGCGCACGCCACTTCGCCCATCCGCTCATCGGGCACACCCATCACTGCAGCACGCGCGATGCCCGGCATTTCGCAAAGTGCGTTCTCGATTTCCGCGGGGTAGCAGTTAAAGCCCCCAACGATGAACATTTCCTTAATACGACCGGTGATCTGCACATAACCCTCTGCAGTCATCTCACCCACATCGCCAGTCCGCAGCCAACCCGCTGCGGTGATTGCTTCCGCGGTGGCTGCATCATTCTGAAAATACTGCTGCATGACATTGAAACCACGGCACCAGATTTCACCCGGCGTATCCGGCGGCACCGTATCGCCATTGCTATCAACGAGCTTCACCTCGATACCATCCATTGCCCGTCCAGACGAATGCGAAATAGTCTCCGCAGTGTCCTCAGGACGACAAATCGTCATCACACCACAGCATTCGGTGAGGCCATAGGCGGTGACCACAACATCGAAACCCAGCTCCTCTCGCATCTGCTCAACCAAGCTTACAGGCACTGGCGCTGCACCAGTTGACGCCAGGCGCAAACTAGACAGATCGTATTTGTGCCGATCGGGATGAGCAAGTAGCGACTGATAAATGGTGGGCGGACCGGGCAGCATCGAGACCCGCTCAGCTTGGATTAGTGCCATCACTGCATCGAGATCAAAACTCAGCACTGGCAAAATGCGTGAACCGCATAGCATAGCGGCAAGCCAACCGGCCTTGTAACCAAAGGAATGGAAGAAAGGACTGATAATCAGGTAATTGTCGTCCGCATTGAGACCAATAGTCGCGCTCCACTCCTCAAACGTACGGATGTTCTGCCCGTGACACGTCACTACACCTTTCGGATTCCCCGTGGTACCCGATGTGAATAAGATATCCAGTGTGTCTTGGGGCGTGATATCGCCAGCGCGCCGTATCGCCTCTTCCTCTGCAATGGCTTGCCCTGCAGCGAGGAAATCCTGCCAGTCCCGGCTCCCCACTGCCGCACCATCAAAGGTCACGACCTGCTCTAGCGCATCGATCGTCTGGTCAGACAGCATGGCCGGATAATTGGTCCCAAGAAAATCACTCACCGTGAACAACATACGGGCACCGCTGGCATTAAGAATATATGCGGCTTCGCTGCCCTTGTAGCGGGTGTTCATAGGCACCAGGATACCGCCAGCACTCTGACCACCAATCGCCGCCACGATCCATTCGATCATATTGGGCGCCCAAATGGCGAAGCGGTCTCCCTTGTTGCAACCTGCCGCAATAAATGCCCGGGCACACGCCACCCGAGCTTGCTCTAGCTGGCGGTAAGTCAGGTTGATGCCGCTGGCGCTGATAGCGATGCGGTCCCCCCAGATCGCGGCGGCATCCTGCACGACCTGCGGCAAGGTCCGGACAGTGTACGACCGTGCTGACATGCTCGATATCCCAAAAAACCAGGGAGACCATCATAATCAGATTCGAAGCACATTAAAACTGTATTTCGTATAATTATTATATTAATTCTACGAAATACGCGGAATTAGCTCGCATGCATGTCAATCGTATCGGATTATCGGGTTTGATTTAAAGGCAGGGTTCGATCCTTGTCATGACGGGGGGGAGCGCACAGGCCTCTTGCCAAGCACCCAGGACATGCACAGGGCCGTCGATGCGATACTTTGTCATCGAAGGCAACTGGTCGATATTCCAAAACTCCTTGCCCGCCCAATTGAAATAGTGGAAGTGTCGCTCACGATCGGCGGGTAGGTCATCCCCCAGCACGTCATAACCCGCATAGTCGCCATCCAAGTCCAGGGCACGACTCACCGTTAATGGAATATCAAGCAAACTAGCTCTCGCCCAGGAATTGCGCAGCGCACCGCGACTCTCAAAAGGTTTGACCAACATTAATGGGTGGGCACGGCGCTTATACACCGGGCGCGTATTCTTGGTGATATCGGTTCCATGATCTGCTGCGATAATAACAAGAGTATGATCATAGACACCCAATGCCCGCAGTGTTTCCAACATTGCTAGGGCCTCTCGCATGGCGTAGGCATCTTGAGCCAGAGCCCGCTCTGAGACAGGCGTCGCCTCGAATTCCGACTCTGTCAGTAGCCCACCATCTGCGCGCATGAGGAATGGCGGATGCGAAGTAAACAAGTGGATCATCTTGAAGGTAGGCGATTCACTGTCCGAAGATGCGTAGTCCATAAAACGCCGAACCAGAATCCGTGATGCCATCTGCATGGGCGCGAGCTCCATCCGTCGCCTTCCATCACCAAGCACGTCGTGACCCTCGTGAAGGAAAAAGCCCTGTAATAACCACCGATGTCCACGATACACCTTTTGCTTCAGAAAATGGGGCAAATAGCGAAACAACACAAGATCCCAATTTTGCAGCGCTGCTTTACTCTCTCTGTCCGCGTCACCATCATATAACACCGTGGTCAAATCATATCCGGGCAACCAACGGAGATAATCGCGGTAGGTGCCCATAGTAATGACGTGGGATTGATAGCCACTTCGCTGTAAAACAGATGGCAATGATTCCTCGCCTAGCGCATACCCCATAAATGCCTGGATCGTACCCACATTTTCATATACCAGAGATGAAAGTATCGTTGGAATCGAGAGCAGCGTGAAGGGAGAGACGCCCAGTGTGTCACGAAAATTGATAAAACCATCCAGCGCATTCCTGATACTCGGATCTTTCTCTACGATATCCGCGAAAAGCGGTGAAGAGAATGTATCAAGAACGATCAGCAGCACATTCCGATCCACCGAAAACTCAAAAACACTTTCGTCTATCTGCCGCGCTACGTGAGAAGCCCCGCGGGGAAATGACTTACCACTCAATAACATCACGACAATCGCAGAAGCCTGTAGCAGCACAATAACAAGGGCGAGAGTCCGCACATGGGGCCAAAGCTTCGACGCATAACGCGGTGCAAGCAGCAATGCGGCAGCCCACACGAACAGTTCCAGAAACCCGGACGCATTGTGCGCCCGCCAATCGATATTGGTACCATCAAGCGGACCATAGTCCCAAATGAAAAAGTTTCCCTGGACATAAAGCAGAGCACTAAGAGCAAGAAACGTGCAAGCAAACGCGCGCAGCATGAAAACAGGCGCAAAAAGCAGCGCAAGGACCACCAGGAAAAGAAAGGCCAACTGCGCCGGCCACATCAGCACAAGAACACTGCTGGGCGTCGCCTTGATGTCACGGGAATTCATAAGCAATACATCGAGCGGCGCGAGATAGAATGCCAACAGAAACAACGCAATCGCCGCAATGGCAAAGGTCACTTGATCGCGAGCCATAGCGCTGCGCCTACCAACGAGCACGAGAGCCTCGAGCATCCACATGAATGAAGCCGCCGTGCCGTGACGTCCGGTAGTAACGACCAATACCGCCTAACGGTGATATGCCTCGCGTATCGCTCTTGAACGCTTCCACTATTGCGTATAGCCGATCTACATCGGCGCTGTTGTGAGCGCCATCCCGATTGAGATCATCCATTTGACCGTCGGCATCGACATCGATGTAAAAATCCAATGCGTCTCCATAGACGTGACGGCTGTTAGGGACGTTACCGATACGCCGATTATAATCGGGCGTGCGATAACCGCTGATAATGCCAAAGGTTGTCACCGGGTAACCGGCCTCGCGCACAGCGCCGACCAAGCCCTCTAACAATACCAAAAGAGACTCCCTAAGCACGACATACTTAGGGAAATCCGATTCCTGCTTGCACAAGAACTGCCGCAAAGTGAAATGCGCCGACAAGCGCGTATCAATATTCTGCGGCGTGACCTCGAAATAAAGTCGTGGCGCAAGGTAACGATCCCCGTGCACTGCATGCCCCTCGGGCACCACGCCAATCCTATAGCCCCCTAGTTCTTGAGCACCTGCTGGGAGATACGTGCCCACAAACAGATTTAGCCGCGTGCGCGCA
>JABSPW010000066.1 GCA_013214285.1 Halioglobus sp.
ACTACCAGTTATCGGTGTGCCCGCGGGTGTAAAGATGCATTCCGGCGTATTCGCCGTGTCGCCGGAGGCAGCGGGCGAGTTGCTGGGGCGGCTCGCAGCAGGGGGCTTGGTCGGTGTCGGGCTGCAAGAAGTCAGGGATATCGATGAGCAGGCCTTCCGCCAGAATATCGTCCGCAGTCAGTTTTATGGGCAGTTGCAGGTGCCGAGCGATACTCGATTCCTGCAACAGACTAAGATCGGGGGCAGGGAAGATGACGAATTGGCAGCCGCTGATATTGCCGCCTGGCAGGTGGCGAACATGGCTGCCGATCGTCTTTATCTGATAGGTCCGGGCTCGACTACGGCCGCTATCATGGCTGAATTGCAGTTGCCCAATACCTTACTAGGCGTTGATGTGGTGCGTGATGGGCAGCTAGTGCGCGCGGATGCAGATGGCCAGACCTTGTGGGCATTGGTGCAGGGCTCCGTATGTCAAGCAAGCATCATTGTGACGGCTATTGGCGGACAGGGGCATGTCTTTGGTCGTGGCAACCAGCAATTCACGCCGGAGGTCATTCGTGCCATTGGCAAGGAAAACATTATCATTGTTGCAGCGAAAGCAAAAATAGCTGCTCTGGCATCACGCCCCCTGCTGGTGGATACCAACGACGCGGGCCTAGATCGTGACCTCGCGGGCTTGTATGAGGTTAATACGGGGTATGATGACAGGATACTCTACCGTATCGGAGCTCCTGGCTAGGGTAGCCGGGCAGGGTACCTCTCACTGACGAGACCCTGCGCTTGGTGTAGGCTAAGACCCTTGCCGGATCTGAAGAGGGACTCGTAATGAAGGATGATGATCACTGGCGCGACAAACTGACGCCTGAAGAATTTCAAATTTGTCGGAACAAGGGCACTGAGCGCGCGTTCACTGGCGAGTATTGGAATTGCAAGGAAGACGGCATCTATTTGTGCCGATGCTGCGGGGAGCCACTTTTTCATTCGGACACCAAGTACGATTCGGGCTCCGGGTGGCCCAGTTTCTATCAGCCTTACCAGGAGGAGGTTATTCTGGAGGCATCCGACCGCAGCCTTGGTATGGAGCGGACGGAGGTGATGTGCAAGCGCTGTGGGGCGCATCTTGGACACGTGTTTGAGGATGGGCCGGTGCCGACCGGCCTGCGTTATTGCATTAACAGCACATCCCTCAAGCTCGAGAAAGCATAGGTTCTGGAGCGGGAAACCGGGTTCGAACCGGCGACCTCAACCTTGGCAAGGTTGCGCTCTACCAACTGAGCTATTCCCGCTATACAGTGCAGTACTGACAGGTCGCTATAGTCCTGGACACCGCCGCCGCCTCTCGCTCCACTTGCGGCATCGGGCTCAGGCTAGCGTATAAATGGCGTCCCCTAGGGGGTTCGAACCCCTGTTACCGCCGTGAAAGGGCAGTGTCCTAGGCCACTAGACGAAGGGGACATGGTGCTCTTCATCGAAACGCGCGCATTTTACTAGACCGAGCACAGGCGTCAAGCCCGCGACGTTAGTGCAACGTGAACAGGCGGTTAGTGGCCCGGGCCAGATCAAAGCTTTCTCCTGCCTGCAGTGCCGAGGCACGCATTTCCTCCAATTGTTGAAATTGGACAATCTCTTCGTCTGTCATGTAATGCAGACATTCACCACCGAAAAACCACAGCAACTGGCGAGGAAATGTTGGAGCAAACGCCGGGAAGCTATCGAATAGGCGGGCTATCAGCGGTGGTCCTAATGCATAGACATCATCCGGTGTGCTGGTCAGGCTGGCAAAACGACTAGCCAGCGTCCGAAGAGGGTGATCTCCCGGCAAATCGCCGAGTCGCGTCATAAAGGTATCTGCGAAATCCGCTAACAGCGTCTTGCAGTAAGCCCGGTACTCCTCGTCATTCATGGTCAGTATCGTTTACCGTTTGAAATACGGGTACAATTGCGCGCTTGTCCTTGGAAGGGTGCAGTGCCAGCGCAATGATACCAGCTCTGTCGATCGAACACCTCAGCAAGATCTACGAAAATGGCTTCGAAGCGCTGAAAGGGATCAGTCTGACAGTGCAGCAGGGGGATTTTTTCGCTCTATTAGGTCCCAATGGTGCAGGCAAATCGACCACGATTGGCATTATTTGCTCACTGGTTTCAAAGTCGGGTGGGCAGGTGTCAGTGTTTGACATTGATATCGACAAGGATTTTCCAGCGGCGAAGCGGCATATCGGCATTGTTCCCCAGGAGTTCAACTTCAATCAGTTTGAAAAGCCGCTAGATATCGTAATTAACCAGGCAGGGTATTACGGTCTGCCACAAAAAACCGCGAGGCAGCGGGCGGAACATTACCTACGCGAACTCGGTTTGTGGGATCAGCGCAAAGTGCAATCGCGCATGCTTTCCGGCGGCATGAAGCGTCGTCTCATGATCGCACGAGCACTGGTGCACGAACCGCGTCTGCTCATTCTCGATGAGCCGACGGCAGGTGTCGACATTGAAATGCGCCGCTCCATGTGGGAGTTTTTGCAGCAAATCAATCATCAGGGTACGACTATCATACTGACCACGCATTATCTTGAGGAGGCGGAGGCTTTGTGTCGGCACATCGCAATTATCAACCACGGCGAAATCGTAGAGAACACCTCTATGAAAAGTCTGTTACGTCAACTGCGTAGAGAAACCTTTGTGCTGGACTGCGTTGAAGATTTGCCAGATCGTGTCACGATCGACGAGTTTACTGCTCGCCGTGTGGATTGTCATACACTGGAAGTCGATGTAGAGAAGGGCCAACACGTAAATGATGTTTTTGCCGCATTGGACCGGCAAGGAATTCATATTAGCAGCATGCGCAACCGCGCCAATCGCCTGGAAGAAATGTTTGTAAAATTAGTGGAAGGCGCTTCGTGAACTTTCGTGAACAGTACATAGCCTTTAAAACTATTGTGCGTAAGGAGATTGCGCGTTATCTTCGCATTTGGACCCAGACCCTGTTGCCGTCGGCAATCACCATGTCGCTTTACTTTGTTATTTTTGGCACCCTTATTGGTTCACGTATCGGTAACATGGGGGGGTTCAGCTATATGGAATTTGTAGTGCCTGGCCTAATAATGATGGCTATTGTCACGAATTCTTATTCCAATGTTGTCTCATCTTTTTTTGGTTCGAAGTTCAGTCACGCGGTGGAGGAGCTGCTGGTCTCTCCGGCGTCAAACGTTGTTATCCTCATGGGTTATGTCGTGGGCGGGGTCTCGCGTGGTATTCTCGTCGCCCTTGTCGTGACGCTGGTATCCCTGTTCTTTACCCGCCTCAACATCCATAGTTATGTTATCGTCGTTGGAGTGGTATTGATGACCTCGACGTTGTTTGCGCTGGCCGGGTTTATCAACGCGGTTTACGCCAACAGTTTCGATGATATCTCGATTATTCCTACATTTGTTTTGACACCCTTGATTTACTTGGGTGGTGTCTTTTATTCCATGGATTTGCTGCCACATTTTTGGGCCAACGTCTCCAAGCTGAATCCGCTGGTGTACGTGGTCAATGCGTTTCGTTACGGTGTGCTTGGTGTTTCCGACGTCAGTCTTCCAGTGGCGCTCGCTATGATTACCTTCTTCACTGTGCTTGCCTTTGCGTACTGCATGTACCTGCTCAATTCGGGCAAGCGATTGCGCCAGTAAGATGCCTGATGACGACGCAGGCCTGCTGTTGGGGCGGACGACACCCGTGGTGGAGCAGTACAGCCCGCATGTATTGTATCCGATGCCTCGGTGCACGGCTCGGCAAACTATCGGCATTTGTGCTGAGCTGCCTTTTTTTGGGACTGACTTGTGGCATGCCTATGAATTGTCTTGGCTGGACGTCGATGGCAGGCCGCGTGTGGCAGTAGGACGCTTCGAAATTCCTGCATCTTCGCCTAATATTATCGAATCCAAGTCCTTCAAACTGTACCTCAATTCGTTAAACAATACGTGCTTTAGGGATCGAGATGCGCTGCGGGACGTCATCATAGCCGACACCAGCGCTGTGGCTGGTGTTGCGATATCACTGGATGTGCTGCCATTGGATCACCCGACGCTCGTGGGTGTGATGCCGCCGGGGCAGTGCGTTGACGATACGCCGTTTGCGGCTGTTGCGGAAAAACCGGCTGCGGGCGTATTACAGTGCAATCCGGATCAGCTCGTTGAAGAACAGCTCTACAGTCACGTGCTGCGGTCCCTCTGCCCGGTGACGGGTCAGCCCGACTGGGCGACCCTGTGGGTTCATTATCGTGGCGCTCCTATCGAACACGCTTCCTTGCTGCAGTACATCGCAAGTTACCGCAATCATCGTGAGTTTCATGAGCAATGCGTGGAGCGAGTGTTCCGCGATATTTGCAAGTGTAACGAGCCAGAGATACTGCATGTGCAGGCATTTTATACACGGCGGGGAGGGCTGGATATTAACCCCTTCCGCAGTCTTGACCCAGCAGCATGCCCGCTGCCCAGAATGCCACGACAGTAGCCACTGGCGCGCCCAACCGCATGTGTTAAAATGCGCGCCCTCAGGGTGAGGTGGCCGAGTGGTCGAAGGCGCACGCCTGGAAAGTGTGTATACGGAAACGTATCGAGGGTTCGAATCCCTCCCTCACCGCCAGGCAAGCAATTGATTTAAATAGTCTTTTAGAAATCTCAAGGGGCTTCTGGACCGTATCGGCGTCCATCGCCTCGATATCCCAACGCGTTGCGTAGCTCACAATACTCGCCTTGAGGGGGAGTCATCTGGGATGAATTTGGCGTGCTGCTTAACCAGCATGTCGCAGTTCTTGCGCCCGAGCTGGCTGATGGTGCAGTCCTTCGAGATGGAGTCTGATAGCATCTGGCTGACAAAGCTGTGCCGGGTCCGATTGATTGCCGGCGGGGGTCGCCGCTTTTCCAGCGGGTTCTTTAACATCGGACTGAAATCGCGTTGTCGCTGGCGACGGGATTGCTCTTCCGGGTATTGACCTAAATCGGTCGAATGTTTTCTTTGGTAATGTCTTGATTGTTTCTGCCGCTTACCTCGACATCGATCGGTGTAAGTGCAGAGTTGCTTACCACCTGCCGTATCAGATATGTTCTGGCGGGGTGCAGGACTTCTGCAGTCCGGCGGCGAACTTACTCGGGCCAGTAACCAATGCGCGCTGTACTTTTGCGGTCCATTGTCCAAAGTCGATATCCTCCCAGGTCCGTGCCAGTGGTTCGAAGGCCAACAGTTCCATCCGGCAATTGAGCATCACCAAATTAACGTCAGGCTGTGATTTGGTGGGATGGTTGGCGATGCGTTCCTGTTCTTCCAAGGCGAAGAGGTCTGCATCGCCGTCCCGCTCACTGCGACCGAAGGTGGTCACGATATCGGCGGGACTTTCATGGACAATACGGCCTAGCCCTGGCAGCACGGAATATAATGCGAATCAGGGTAAAGATGTCATTGACGGTCTTGGGGTCCAGTTTTTTCTTGCGGATTAACTCGGCCTGGTAGTGCTCCAATTTCGTGCCAGCGCCTAGTGCGATAGGTCGCTCACCGAAACGGCGTTTCACGCGCGCAGCTTCTGCTTCGTAACCTTTTATGGTGGACTTGGCTTTCTTGACCTCTTGGATTTCAAGCCAGGGGTCTACTGCTTGTTTTACTTTTGGTCGGTATTAATCTTGCCGGAAAGAAGGTCTGCCTCGGGAGCGTGTCGATGGTAATTAAAGGCACCTGCGTTTTTGTCGCTTGAAGCGCTCAATTGTTTCGGCGCGCTGTGGTACGGGGGCGCTGCCAACAGCCACGTCAAGCTTGACGCCATCTGCGCATCCGGAGTACCCAATTGTATTTACCCGTAAGGCTAAGCGACAGACGACACCGTTGCCTACTGTGATGCGGAGACTGTGTCGATAGTATAGTCAGGCTATCGTAGACAATGACCCCGATTGGCGTGTTAATAGTAGCGCCACAGCGGGGACACGAAAAACAGTGCGCCCCTGGCAATACTGCGCTCCAGTTCGCAGAACAAAGCGGTTTTCAGAGTGCTTTGACTGTTTAAGCGGTAGTATAGTGTGCGTACCATGGGTTTACCTGTGTAGGGGCGTTATGGGCGCATTTCGGTTAAATCGCAGAGTATTAATCGGTGTTTATGTTTATCGTCGGTTGGCGTGCTTGGTTTTGGCCTGGGCATCGGTCTTATCTGTGCTACCGATATCGCATGCTGCTGGCGAGGAACTATTTATTGGGGGTCCGGAGAAAGCCGGCTCCAGCGCGACCTTCGTTGCGAATGTCACGGGTAGTGAGTTGCCAGCGGGTAAATTGGGAGTGGCGGATAGTCATTTACCCAAAGCAAAGAGTATCGACCTTGAAATGCCAGTCGAAGGCAACGGTCTTGTCCCTATCGGCCTTGATGATGCGGTCTCTGGTGAGTCTTTCATGCAGGGCCAGTCAGAACACAGTGCTCTTGCAATGTCTGCCACAATTGCACCGCCCTTGGTCATGCTTGGAACCGAAGTGCCGCCGGTCACCTCCGCGCGGCTATCTTGGTCCCCGGATCAGTCCTTCGAAGGACTTGCCAGCCCTACACCGGTGCTCGTCGTAAATGGCGCAAAGGCTGGACCCACCCTATGTCTGACTGCTGCGATCCATGGTGATGAGCTCAACGGTATCGAAATTGTGCGCCGCGTCCTTTACGCTATCGAACCGCAGGCGCTCAGTGGCGCCGTTATTGGTGTGCCCATTGTGAATTTGCAGGGGTTTCAGCGGCGCTCGCGTTACTTAACCGACCGACGCGATCTCAATCGTCATTTTCCTGGATCCCCAACTGGTAGCTCAGCCGCTCGTATCGCCCACTCTTTTTTCAATGAGGTCATTCGGCATTGCTCTATCCTGGTGGATATACACACTGGCTCTTTTGATCGCACCAATCTGCTGCAGCTGCGGGCCGACCTTGCTAACCCACAGGTTGTGGCACTTACCGAGGGGTTTGGCGCCACCGTTGTGTTGCACAATGCGGGAGCGGAGGGAACGTTGCGTCGTGCATCTGTAGACAACGGAACCCCTGCCATCACGCTAGAGGTGGGTGGGCCGATGCGCCTGCAGCAAGATGAGGTGGAACAAAGCGTGGAAAGTATTCAGACCTTGCTGGATCATTTACACATGGTGAAGAGCTCTCGTATCTGGGGTACGCCAGAGCCAGTCTATTACCGCAGTCAATGGTTGCGCGCGGATGTCGGCGGCATTCTGCTCAGTCAGGTAGAACTAGGAGAAAAGGTGTCTAGCGGTGATGTATTGGGTTTTGTAACAAACCCCATTACGAATGTTCGAACTGAAATAAGAGCGCCTACCAATGGACGTATACTGGGTATGGCGCTGGATCAGGTGGTGTTGCCGGGCTACGCTGCCTACCATATCGGGATAAGCGGAGAAGTGGAGGAAATCCCGGAAGAGACTGGTGTCGGCCTGGACCTCCTGTCTGAGGGTGTGAACGGTGACGGTTCAACTGAAGTGACCAACAATCGCGATGAAGCCAGTGATTCCGATGCCCGTGATCAGCGTACCATTTCCTTGAGGGCAGACCACATAATGGCCTTCGACTAAGGCTTTTGCCTAAAACTCATCCATATCATGGTTGACGTAACAAGCAGCTGTTGTCAAATCTCACGCAGTGAATGCCGCATAACACGTGATTTTGGGACAGTATGGTGCCTTCCCTGGAGGCGTGCCGGGTTCCAATCCAATAAAGTCAAGAAACGGGCCTGCCACCAGGTATCCAAAGCCGGTAATGAATTTGTTTGCGAAAGATGCCGCGGCAAACAGGATGCCTTCCTGGCGCTGTGGCATTAGATTCAGCAATTGCAGAGGCGTTAGCCATAGCATGTTGAGTGCCCCCGGGGTACAACTCCATACGAGTAGCTGCTGTTTTTCGTAGCGTCGATTGATCCAGCGCGAACTGCTGACAACCACTGCGACGGCTAGCAGTGGCGGACCCGCAAACAGTATTGCAATTTGCTGTGTGTTTACCCGCCAGAAGTAGGATAAGCTAATCATTAGCAGCGCCGCAACGAAACCGTTCTAGCCCCCAAGAACAGTTTCCAGGGAAAAACCAGACGGAAATTTTGATTGTGAAAGCTGTTCAAGATGTCGCGCAGCATCCCGCCGGTTTGAGGTTTTATGGTGCGCGACACCATAGGCATATAGCGCCGGGTACCGAAAATATAAATCAGGTCAAAGACGATGACCAGGACAGCATTCACCCCTTCATAATGAAGGTAGTTGTCGGGAGAAAACCTACCGTCTTCGTCGCTGCTATCGCCGAAGATGAAGTACATGGCACAGGCTGACCTCATGACGCCGGCGCACCAGGGAACATGGGTTCGCGCGCTAATGTGGCGGGTGCGTTCTTCATAGTCTGTGGAGATATCGGCACCCATGGCATAGAGTGGCACCAAAAAAAGTGAGGGCCGTGCGCAACAGCACTGCGCTGCCTAGCAGCCAGCAAAATAGAACAGTCTGGCCGGCCGTCGCAGCAGTAGGTGGGGAAAAGAGGGCGATGAAACACAGCGCCAACGGCAGAATAGGGCCCGCCATCGGCGGGTGGCGCCGACCCCAGCGGCTGCGCAGTTTATCCGACCAGGCGCCGACTACGGGGTCTGAAACTGCATCTCAGACGACAGACAGCGCAATGGCCAGTCCAGTCAATGTGCCGCTTAGCCCCAAGACCTGCTTGTAGTAAAATAGTACATAAGCTGCGAACGCAGCGTCTTTTAGGGCGTAGGTGGCCATCCCGGAGATATACAACAAGCGGCGGCGCAGACCGATTTGCGAGATGGCGGCGCCTCCTGTCTGGTCACGCAGTCGGTTGGTGTCATAGAACCAGTTCCGCCATGTCACGCAGCAAGGTGGTGTCACCGTTGATCAGCAGTGTGGTAACCGGAGAGTTTTCCCAGTCTTTAAGCTTCTCCTTGATGCGATCTTTTGGGCCCACCAGAGAAATCTCGTCTGCGAACTGGTCTGGAACTGCCGCTATTGCCGCGTCCCGTTTGCCTTCGAAGAATAGCTCCTGGATGATCTCTGCTTCCTCCGGAAAACCCATGCGCGCCATTAGTTCCTTGTGGAAGTTACGCTTGGCTGAACCCATGCCTCCGATATAGAAGCCTAGCATGGCCTTTACCGGATAAAGCGCTTGCTCCATGTCGTCATTGACGATTGCCATAACCGTCGGAGCAATTTCAAAATCGGCTTTGGCATCTTGCAACTGGTCAGCGTAGACTTCTTGTCGATAGGGGGAGTAGTAAAGCGGTAGCCAGCCATTGGCGATCTGAGCCGTCTGAGTTACGTTTTTCGGTCCCTCCGCGCCGATAAAAATTGGCACATCGGCCCGCAGCGGGTGCGTGATTGGCTTCAACGGTTTACCCATGCCCCAGGCATTGGGCCCCGTATAGGGCAGTGGGTAGAAGTCTCCCTCGCTGGTTACTGGCGCCTCTCGTGCCAGCACCTTGCGAATAATTTCGACGTATTCCCGTGTCCGTGTTACCGGCTTGGCGTAGGGCTGGCCATACCAGCCCTCGACCACCTGGGGTCCGGACACACCAAGACCCAGTACCATGCGTCCGCCGGACAGGTGATCCAGCGCCAATGTCGCCATCGCGCAGGCTGTCGGTGTGCGAGCTGATAACTGGGCTACCGCGGTACCCAGGCGTAGTGTGCTGGTCTGGGCGCCAATCCAGGCTAGCGGAGTGAAACAATCGTTGCCCCAGGACTCGGCCATCCATACCGAGTCATAACCCAGCCGCTCGGCCTCCTGAGCCAGTTCCACGTGTGCATTGCCGGGCGGGAGCGCGCCCCAGTAGCCCAGTTGCAGGCCAAGGGAAAGTTTTGCCATGTCAGGTCTCCTTTTGAGAACGGTTAACTGTACGTCATCGGCGACCAGCGCGGTAAGTGATTTTTGGCCAAATTGACTGACCTGCTCGCTCATGGGGTTTTCCTTCGGCGGTGGCTTTGGATAGACTCTGCCCACCGTAGCAGTCAGGTACACCTCCCCCATGAGCCAATTTACCCATCTCGATGACCAGGGCGCCGCCCGGATGGTTGATATCGGCAGCAAGGTTGTCACGGAGCGCATTGCCGCTGCCGCTGCCCGCGTCTCCATGCAAAACGAAACCTTGACGCTGCTGCAGTCGGAGGCGAACCCCAAGGGTGATGTACTGGCCGTGGCGCGTGTGGCAGGCATACAGGCAGCAAAAAAATGCGCGGATCTGATCCCCCTGTGTCACCCCTTGATGCTGAGCTCTGTGACGGTCGATTTTGAAGTAGACCACACAACCGCTTGTATTAATATCATGGCGACGTGCAAGGTGTCTGGAAAGACTGGCGTAGAGATGGAGGCGCTTACGGCGGCATCCGTTGCGGCGCTGACTATTTACGATATGTGCAAAGCTATTGATAAAGGTATGCAGATTGATGCGGTGCGATTACTCAGCAAAGACGGGGGCAAATCGGGCTCCTGGCAGCGGGAGCAGGGAGCAGGGTGATGTTAAGGATATTATTCTTCGCGCGCATCAGGGAAGAACTTGATTGCGCGACGCTAGATTGGCCCTGGCCAGGCCAGGCCATTGATCTGGATACGCTTCAGGAAGACCTATGTTTAGCGTATGGCGCGAAGTGGCGAGAGGTTCTCTCTCAAGACAATGTCATCCGTGCTGTTAACCAGACCGTCACTAATGACAATTGCGCGTTGCACGATGGCGACGAGGTGGCGTTTTTTCCTCCGGTGACCGGTGGCTGACTTGGGTAGGATAGAAGTCAGTCTACAGCAAGGAGACTTTGACGTGGCGCGACTGCAAGCTGCGCTTCTGGCTGGCGCGGCAACGGAGGGTGCTATTGCTACCTTCACAGGCTATGTAAGAACGACGAACGATAAAAGGCCAGTGCATAGTTTAGAATTGGAACACTACCCGGGCATGACACAGCGGAGTTTAAAAAATATCGCCCGAGAAGCAGCGACACGCTGGCCGCTCCTGGCCGCGTCGATTGTGCACCGTGTGGGTGTGCTTTCGCCGGGAGAGCAGATCGTCTGGATTGGGGTGGCGGCGGCACACCGGGGCAGTGCCTTCGCTGCCTGTGAATATATTATGGATTTTCTAAAAACTGCTGCGCCCTTGTGGAAGAAGGAAAAGGGTCCCGCCGGTGAGCGGTGGGTAGAAACCCGAAAAGAGGACGGTGAGCGGACTCAGCGCTGGCAAGAAATAGGCGGCCGATAGCCTGAATAGGGGATGTGCTGTCTGGTCTGCTGAGCTCCAATGGGCGTTTTGAAGAATTGCACTCGTGAAGATGTGGGAGGACATACAGTATGAGTCTTGATGGTCGTGAATTGAGAGACGCCCTAGGCCGCTTCGCGACCGGCGTAACCGTCGTGACGGCAATGTCGAAAGACGAGCGGGCGATGGGTATGACGGCCAATTCCTTTTCCTCAGTCTCCCTCGATCCACCCCTGGTTCTTTGGTCGCTGCAGAATAATTCCGACGTGTACGACGTGTTTGCGACCCCAAAATACTTCAATGTCAATATCCTGAGTACGGAACAGCAGGCCCTATCTAATCACTATGCCAAAAAGGAACAGCACGAGCTGGATGCAGCGGATTTCCGGCTGGGGAAATACGGCGCGCCGGTGATCCGTCACGCGCTCGTCACCTTCGAGTGCGAGCTAGAGGCGACACACGCAGGTGGAGACCACTTGATTATTGTTGGCCGGATTCACGATATGCATGATAGGCCTAGTGGTGAGCCACTGGTTTTTTACTGCGGCCGTTACCGCGAAATACGCTAGGCGTGGGCGACGTGAGATTGTCCTAATTGACTTGACGATGAAAGCCTGAAGCGGATCCCTATTTGAAAAGTGATTCTTTTCCCATTTTAGTGTTTTTTTGCCGACGCAAGCCCTTATACTGTCCGACCATCAAGATGCTGGCGCAACACAAATGAAGTTCTGCACCCGCTGCGGCAACAGAGTCGTTTTGCAAATTCCCGATGGAGATGATCGAGAACGGCACGTGTGTGGTAGCTGTGGTTATATTCACTACAGCAATCCTCGTGTCATTGTTGGTTGCGTGCCTGCATATGAAGGTAAGGTGTTACTGTGCAAACGCGCCATAGAGCCGCGTAAAGATTACTGGACACTACCTGCCGGGTTCATGGAGAACGGCGAGAGCAGTGTTCAGGGTGCTGCGCGGGAGACCTGGGAAGAGGCTCGTGCAAAGGTCAGTAACATCGACCTCTATCGCATTTTCGACGTGCCCTATATTAATCAGATTTATATGTTCTACCGTTGTGACCTCGACAGGGGTGAGCACAGCGCAGGACCAGAGAGCCTTGAAACTGATCTCTTTGCTGAGGTCGATGTTCCTTGGGATAATATCGCCTTCCCAGTAGTTTCCAAGACACTCAAGGACTTTTTCCCGGACGCTGAGCGGGGTGAATTTCCCGTTAGGGTATCGTCGATAGACCACCGCCCCCAGCAGGCCTAAGTTGCGAAACATGAGGATGGCCCGTTCACTTGACGCAGTATGCGCATGCAATAACATTGAAGGAGTAGAATAGGATGGCATTTCCGAAGATTGGCAACATGGCCCCTGCGTTCACTTTGCCTAACCAGGACGGTGACAAGGTCAGTCTGAAGGATTATCGAGGCAAAAAAAATGTGGTGCTGTACTTTTATCCGAAAGCCATGACCCCTGGCTGTACGGTACAGGCCTGTGGTATCCGCGACAGCAAGAAGGCGTATGCGAAAGCCGACGCGGTCGTGCTGGGCGTTAGCCCAGACCCGCGGGGTAAGTTGATTAAATTCATGGATAAACAAGAGCTGAATTTTGACCTCTTGTCTGACGAGGGCCACAAGGTTACTGAAAAGTACGGCGCATGGGGGCTAAAAAAATTTATGGGCCGAGAATTCATGGGCGTCCTGCGCACCACGTTCATTATTGGTAAGGACGGGCGTTTGAAGCATGTGATGGACAAGGTTAAGACTAAGTCCCACCACGACGATGTGCTGGCTGTGATTCAGCAACTCGGTCTTTAGTAGCCTTTATGCTGTCGTATCCTTTTTTATCTGCGCCGGACTTCGGCGACGTGTTGGAGGTTGCTCCCGGTATCTTGTGGCTGCGAATGCCACTCCCTATGGCACTAGATCACATTAACCTCTATCTGTTGGAGGATAGCGATGGCTGGTGGATTGTCGATACAGGTATCGCGCTGGGTGAAACGCAGCAGCTGTGGGAACAGGTGTTTGACCGTGTATTAGGGAGCAAGCCAATAAAGGCAGTGGTGTCGACCCACTTCCACCCGGACCACACGGGGATGGCAGGTTGGCTGTGTGAGCGGTGGCGGGTCCCGTTCTACATGAGTCAGGCGGAGTACTACGTGGGCCTGGCGTTCGGGCGCACTACCAAGGAGCACTACAGCTGGAGTACGGAGCGCAACCTGGTGCGATCGGGCTTGACTGCAGATCAGGTAGCGCGCGCCAGAGACAAATTCGGTGGCTTCGGGCCCATCATCACTCCGATGCCAACTGCCTTCCAACGCCTAGAGGATGGCGAATTTCTAACCATCAATGGCCATCGCTGGCAGGTGATTGTGGGTCGTGGGCACTCGCCAGAGCATGCTTGCCTCTATTGTGGGGGGCTGAATGTGCTGCTGTCTGGCGACCAGGTCATCCCCCGCATTACCTCCAATATCAGTGTCCCGGGTTCGGAGCCAGCGGGTAACCCACTGAAAGAATGGTTTCGATCGTTGGTGCACTTCTTGGAGTCGCTGCCGCCGGAGACGCTGGTATTGCCTGCCCATAACACTCCATTCTACGGCTTGCACGAACGCTTGCGCTTCCTCATTGAGCACCACGAGGATCAGCTGCTCGCACTAGAGGAGGCTTGTCTGGAGCGGGCACGCTCTGCCATGGAGTTACTGCCCGTTCTATTTAAGCGAGAGCTGGATGAGCACACTATCGGCCTCGCCCTGGGCGAGTGCATCGCGCACCTCAATTACCTGTACTTCCGCGGTCAGTTGGCACGGGATGAGGATGAACAAGGCTGTTACCGTTATCGCTCGATTGACGCGACCTTATCGCGGCGACTGCGCCAGCAACGGCACGACACGCCCGATCAGCCTCCGATGCAGGTCTGAAAAAATGTTCTATAAAATATATAGATAGAGAATATATATTCAGTTGTACATCGCTTTAATAGAGGTTATCGATTGCCTCAGGGAACGCAATGCAAGCGAGGCGCACTATGAAATATCAGTCTGTAGAAGAGGCGAGAGACCTGCCCGGTCTGCGCCTTGTACTGACCGCCGGCGTGCCCGGACCGTGGGGCGAGTCGGCAAAGTACATGGTGCGCTACAAGGGTCTGGACTTCGTGCCGGTGCATCAGGAGGGTGGGGGTGAGAACTCTGCTTTGCTCGACTGGACAGGCCAGACGGCGGCACCTGTAGCGGTATACGATGATCTGCCGCCGGTCAGCCACTGGCTAGACCTCGTGATGTTCCTTGATCGTGTCGCACCAGCTAAACCGTTGTGGCCGCAAGCCGCGGCCGACCGCGCGGCGGCAATCGGTCTGTCGACACTCATTGCAGGAGTAGATGGCCTGGGCTGGAATCGTCGCTTTCATATGCTTGCTCCGCTCATGGCCATGGATGAGCCGCCTGAGGCTATCATGCGCTTGGCGCGCAAATACGGCTGGTCCGAGAGGGCGATGGCAGCGGCCAATGACACGCTGATCGGTATTTGTGCTGAACTGGATCGGGCGCTAGAGGCCAGCGCAAGTGAATATTTTGTCGGTGAAGTCCCCACCGCGACTGACTTCCACTGGGCCGCTTTTTCCGGCATGCTCAAGCCGCTGCCCGCGCATATGAATCCGATGCCGGACTGGATGCGTGCTGCTTGGTCTGGGGGAGATGCGGCGGTCCGGGCCGGGCTGACGGTGCGCCTGGAGACACACCGAGACATGATGTTTGAGCGGCATATCGCGTTGCCGCTGGATTATCCGGAGGAGTAGTGCATGTTGTCCCAGCAGGAATTGTCTGACCGTTTTGAAATACAGGATCTCGTTTTTCGCTACGCGGATTTGATTGATACGAAACAGATTGATCGTTTGCGAGATGAGGTCTTCACTGCAGATGCGCACATCGACTACGGTGTGATGGGAGGTAGCGTGGGTAACGTGGATACCACGCTGGAGTTTTTGAAGTCCGCGTTGACAGATGACCTGTTCCCTAACTCACAACATTTGAACGCCAATATACAAGTTGTTCTGGAGGGGGATCATGCACGAGGTCGAGTCATGTGTTTCAACCCAATGGAGATGTCTCTTGGCGAGGGCGGCACGCAGACCTACTTTCTCGGCTTGTGGTATGTCGATATATATCGTCGCACAGATAAGGGTTGGCGTATTGCGCGACGGGCGGAGGAGAAAAGCTGGGTCTTCAACGCGCCGGACTTTATGGATCTTTGACGCAAGCGTTAGGCGGCCAGATGATCGAGGTCTGCACTGCGCTTACACCTAACGGTTAGACAGTGTGCATTGCCTTGGCAAAGGTTGATGTTCCAGATGGTAGGGGTGGAGCCCGTGATGGGCGAGGTCAGCGTGTTTTACCGTTATTTTTTTCGAGAAATTGCAGCTCACCATCGAGAGTTACCAGAAAGGGGGTCGACGGTTGTTTGAAGTGCTTGACCCACAACTTTGCGATCATGAATATGTGGCAGGGGATTACAGTATTATGGACATGGCCAACTGGGCCTGGGTGCGGCGTGTAAATAGTCGGTCATTTCGATCGAGGGTCTTGAGCACTTGTTTCGCTGCATGGATGCAATCGCACGACGCACGACCGCAGACCGCGGTGTTACGGTGCCGAGGGATAGCGGCAAGCTGATGGATGCAGACAACGAGGAGGGTACTGCAAAGTGTTTGGACAATGCCCGCACATTACTGGTCGCTAACGATACTGAATAGACTGATTATCCAACGAATTTAGATTCACAAGAGTGCTTGATGGCGTATCGATAAAAGTGAGCACAGGGCACCTGTAGGCCCATTTAATCGGAATCGACCCAGGTATCAGGCAGATAATCGAGGTGCAATTTTCGCACAGCCTCGCGCAACTCACCCTCCAGACTATTGAATAAGCCTGGGCCGATTTTGTCAGCATAGTAGGCGCGAACCTCGTCCACGACGGCAAGACTGGCGGTGGCGAGATCGATGCCTCGCTGGGTAAGTCGAATTTCCTTAGCGCGCTTGTCACTGCCGTCAATGTCCCTGGCCACGTACCCCATTCGCTCCAGTTCTTTGAGCATTTTGCCCATGGCCTGCTGCGTCACCTGCGCTCGTCGAGCCAGCTCCGTCACCCGCACCGCGCCGGTGCCCAAATTAGAAAAAACTGCGCTATGAGAAGGACGGATCGCCGGATGGCCGCGGGCGGCAAGCCCATCGCAAATGCGACGTTCGAAATCGCGAGAAAACTCCCGCAGCAACCGCGACAGGTTGTTAGACAGCTGGCTGGCGACAGCCTGATTGGATTCTGCGACCGACTGGCTCACGCGAACCTCCAGTATCGTTATTTGATAGCTCGCTGCGCCCCATTATAGTTGCAATCAGCCGCGTTGTCCGGGTTTACTCAGATCGGTGCATTGGTCCCTTCGGCAGCAATTCGTTACACTGCGGGCCGGGGTGGGTCCATGGGGGCGAAAATGGCCAGAATTATCACCTGTAACACGAACGGCATTCGTGCGGCGGCGCGTAAGGGCTTTTTCCACTGGTTACAGACGCAGGCTGCGGATGTAGTGTGTATACAGGAAACCAAGGCCCAGGTCGACCAGCTTACCGATCCGCTTTTCTTCCCAGAGGGCTATCACTGCACCTATAACGACGCTGAAAAGAAGGGCTATAGCGGTACGGCTATCTATAGTCGTGTTAAGCCGCGCAAGGTCATTACCCGGCTTGGTTGGGATCCTGCCGATTCAGAAGGGCGTTACATACAGGCAGATTTTGATGGGCTGAGCGTGATCTCGTTGTATATGCCCTCAGGATCTAGCAGTGAGCAGGCGCAGGCAAAGAAATACCGCTTCATGGATGTCTTTCTGGATCATCTCAGGGTGCTGCGCCGTAAACGGCGCGAATTTATCATTTGTGCCGACTGGAATATATGTCATCGGGAGATCGATCTGAAAAACTGGCGCAGCAACCAGAAAAATTCCGGTTTTCTGCCAGAAGAAAGGGCCTGGCTCGATGTGCTCTACAACGAGGTGGGCTTCGTTGACGCCTTTCGGCTGGTCAACAGGGAAGCTGAGCAGTATACCTGGTGGTCTAATCGGGGGCAGGCCTGGGCCAAAAACGTGGGCTGGCGCCTCGATTATCAGGTCATTACGCCCCAGTTGGCAGACAGCGTCAGTGGGGCGTGCATTTACAAAAGCGAGCGCTTCTCTGACCATGCACCGCAGATCATGGAATACAACGTGAAAATCTGTGCCTGATAGACGCGACAAGGCCCCTCCGCATTGCGGGGGAGAGGGAAACCGGGTACATTATTCGGCTCTGTCTACCGTTGTTCGCGAGCCCGTTTATCCATGACTCTTTTCATTGCCAGTGCCCATGCACAGGAAGCCGGCGCCCCGCCTCCAGGCGGCGACCTGTTTCAGATTTTTTTCTTGGTCGGGTTGTTTGTGTTGTTCTACTTTATAGCCATCCGCCCCCAGCGCAAACGTCAGAAAGAGCATAGCGAGATGGTGTCAAAGTTGAACAAGGGAGACGAGGTGGTGACGAGTTCCGGGATCCTCGGTAAGGTGACCAGTCTGGACGATAACTACATGGTGCTTAATGTGGCCAATAACGTCGATATGAAGTTCCAGCGCGTTCACCTGCACGCGATCCTTCCCAAGGGAACCTTGAAGTCCATCGCTTAGGGAAGCTTTGCAGTATGGCACTGGTCTACCCACGTAAGATAGACCTCGCCCAAACGCCAACGCCCTTGCAGCTACTCAAGCGCGCTACCCGAAAATGGGGCAATGGCCATCGTCTATGGGTTAAACGAGACGACCTCACAGGCTGCGAAATGAGCGGTAACAAGGTGCGTAAACTTGAGTTTATCACTGCGTATGCCATCGACAATGGTTATGACACACTGATTACTTGCGGGGGCCTGCAGAGTAACCACTGTCGTGCCACGGCTTTCGCTGGGGCTCGTTGTGGACTGTCTGTGCACCTTCTTCTGCGTGGCGATGAGACCAATGCGCCCGCCGGCAATCTGTTGCGTGATCGCTTGGCGGGAGC
>JABSPW010000004.1 GCA_013214285.1 Halioglobus sp.
GCGGTTGTCGGCGCAGTAATTGGTGTGCGTCTCGAAGGGGTCTGGTTCAACCGCTCCCTCGCGGTGATCATGGTCATAGTCATGTTAATAATGCAATTCGATAGGGGCAAACGAGAAGCAACACAAGCGCACCATCCCTCACGGGCACAAATGATCCGAGGACACTGGCTAATGCTTGCCGTTGGGTTCTGGGGGGGTTTTATTCAAATCGGTATCGGCTTCATTATCATGCCAATACTGAACCGGGCAATGGGTCTGGATCTTATCACGACTAACATGCACAAGGTATTCATCATTGCCGTTTACACAATGGTGGCGCTAGTAATTTTTGCAAGCCAGGTTGAAATTCTGTGGGTTGTCGGCCTAGCACTCGCCGCAGGTAATGCCCTGGGTGGTTATCTTGGCGCACATTTTACTATCAGTGGCGGAGAGAGGCTGGTTCGGCTGGTCCTGAACGTCGTGTTAGTTGCCTTTATCACGAAGCTCTTGTTCGATATCTAGTGTCCTATTGTAACAACCTGTCTTTACCTTTGAGGTCTGACATCAAAATTTAATGATGATAGAAGTAAAAAATATCAGCCGCGACTTCGGCAAAAAAGCTGCGGTGAAGGGCATATCCTTTCGTATCGACCGTAACGAAGTCGTGGGCCTTCTCGGCCACAATGGGGCCGGAAAGACTACTATCATGCGCATGCTTTGCGGCTACCTTGAGCCCTGCACAGGCAACATCAATATCAACGGCACACCGATGGCAAGCAAGCCACAAACCGTGCAGCGCAATCTCGGCTACCTCCCTGAAAAACTACCCGTTTACCCAGGAATGATAGTTGCTGACTACCTGGAGTACGCGGCGACGCTTCGGGACATCGCACCATCGCACCGCCTGGAGGCTGTGCGAACAGCACTATCATCTACCAACCTGATGAGCGCTGCATTCGATCCTATCAATAGCCTATCGCGAGGATTCAAACAAAGGGTAGGAGTAGCGCAGGCTATCCTTGGTCATCCGCAGCTGCTGGTGTTGGATGAGCCGACAAACGGCCTGGATCCTGAGCAAACAAGACACATGCGCGCACTGATCAAAAAACTGGCGAAACGTAGCACGGTGATACTGTCGACCCATATCATGCAGGAGGTAAATGCTCTGTGCGACCGGGTTTTGATACTGCGCGACGGGGCGCTGGCACTGGACCGCTATCTCTCGCAACTGCAGCAGGGGAGATTTCTGCTGCTGCGAGTGGGCAACTGTCCTCCATCACTGCGTGAAAAATTAGAGCAACTTGATATCGTCGCGGCAGTTAAAGAGATATCCAATGACGGCGAGATAATTGAATACTCACTTGCACTAGACGGCAAAAGTGATGCGGATTTAGCGGCCAACGAAATTGCCCGGCAGGTCATTTTCCGAGGCGGTCAGCTCTACAAGCTGGAGGCACCAATAAGAGATCTAGAGAGCATTTTCCGTGAGGTAACAGCGAGTGTCGACTAGTTCTATTATCATTCGTGTCGCAGAAAAAGAGTTAGACCTACTATTTCGCTCTTCGGTAGCCTGGTTATTTTTAGCTAGCTTCGCGGCCACTAACCTGTTCGCATTTTTTTGGATCGAGTCTTTTTTCGCCCGGAATATCGCAGACATTCGCCCTCTATTTGAATGGATGCCTTTACTTCTGGTGTTTTTTTGTTCCGCCATCACTATGCGAACGTGGAGTGAAGAACGCAATAGCGGAACGCTGGAGCACGTGCTGATACAGCCGCACAGTGTATGGCTTTTTGTCATCGGAAAATTCTGCGCCAGTTTTATTTTACTGTTTTTAGCCATTGTCAGCACTTTGCCGCTGCCGCTCACTGTCGCAGGCATCGCAGACCTGGACTGGGGACCGGTCTTTGGTGGCTACCTCGCCACTATGCTGCTAGGCGCAATGTACCTCGCAATAGGATTGCTCATGTCAGCCCTTACCAGTAATGCCATGATTAGTCTCATCGCTTCAATCGGGCTAAGCAGCTCATTTTATCTCTGTAGCAGTAACGCGCTGGCGACCTTAGTTGACGAGAAGTATGCAGAATTACTAAATAGAATTGGGAGCGGCGCGCACTTTGAGAATATTACTCGAGGAATTTTCGACCTGAGTGATATGATTTATTACATCAGCGTGGCAATTGCGTTTCTTGCACTCAATGTCTTCGTACTAGAAAAAGTCCGTTGGACAACGCGAACGACTACTGTACAACAGCGGAGATCTCGTCTACTTACTGCTCTCCTGATGGCTAATCTGCTACTTCTCAATCTATGGGTAGATCGTCTAAAGGCCGATCGACTCGATTTGACCGAAGGACAGCTGTATTCGATTTCCGAAACGACGAGTAATCTATTGAATACGTTGAAGGAGCCACTTCTCATACGGGCGTATCTCAGCACTAAGACACATCGCTTGCTAGCTCCATTGGTACCTCAACTGCAAGACTTGCTTCTGGAATACGAAATAGCTGGTAACGGCAACATCGCTGTGGAATTTATTGACCCTGCCAAAGCGCCAGCCAAGGAGCAGGAAGCCAATGAGCGTTTCGGTATTCACCCTACGTCTTTTCGAGTAGCAGACCGGCATCAGTCTTCCTTGGCAAACGCCTACTTCAACATTCTGGTGCAATACGGCGACGGGCAACAGACACTGAATTTCTCAGACCTTCTCGAAGTGCGCAGAGGGCCAAGACAATCGCTTGATATACGACTGCGGAACCCCGAGTACAGCATTTCAAGTGCTATAAAAAGAGCGTTGTTAGAGTATAACGCGGGCGGCAGCCTGTTCGACGGCATTGACGAACCTGTAGAACTGATCGGCTATGTATCAAGGGAAGACTTGCTGCCGCAACGACAGCGGGATTATAAAAATGCTATCCGGCCTATCCTGGAGGCTGCTGTGGGAAAATCTGGCGGCAAGTTTAGCGTGCGATTTGTCGAGCCAGAAGCCAACGGCGGTGTGGTCGCCAGCAAAATTGAACAGACCTGGAATTTCAAACCCCAAAAAAAATCAGAGCAAGACAAAGAAAAATTCTTCTTTTATCTAACGCTCGCTGATTCCAAGCAAGTTGTAAGGTTACCTACAGACAACCTCGATTCGGGTGATTTCAGGCTAGCGCTGGATGCCGGCCTAAAGCGCTTTACGACAGCCTTCACCAAGGTTGTCGCATTGTCCGTACCCGACGTTGACCCGCACCTAGCGCGATTGGGCAGGGGCGGACCAAGCTTCAGAAATCTCGAGCGCGTATTGAGCCGCGACTACAGTCTACGGCTGGAAAGCCTTTCAAATGGCAGCGTTACGCCCGACGCGGATATTCTGGTGGTGCTTGCACCCAGGGCGTTGGATGCAAAAGCGGTTTTTGCCGTAGACCAATTTCTGATGCGCGGTGGCACCGTTGTGCTGTCAACATCGCCTCTTTCCGCCACCATCGACGATGGTCGATTGAGCATGAAGGAATGGGACAGTGGGTTGCACGATTGGCTGGCGCACCATGGCGTCGATTTACGGAAGGCGCTGGTGCTCGATAGACAGCACTCCAGCTTCTCAGGACCGGTTATTCGACGTGCCGGTGAGCACGAATTTCGCGAAGTGCAGGTTGTCGATTATCCCTACTTTATAGACTTGCGGTCGCCCGGATTAATAGGTAATCCAATCACAATAAACCTACCCCAGGTCACAATGGCCTGGGCGTCGCCCATCAACGTATTAGAAACTGATGGGCGACGCCTCGATTTATTACTCAAGAGCTCGGCGCTATCCTGGGAAAGCGGCAGCAGAGACGTCATGCCCATCATTGATGGAGAGGCACCGCGCGACTTTCAGACGCCTGTTACTACCAACGGGCCACACACCGTTGGCATCCTTTTAGAGGGACGTTTTGACTCTTACTTCAGCACCAATCCGGAAGAAGACGCAAATTCCAAAAAACGTCGCACCACGTCTCTCCCTTTAGCGGCAGGCTTTCTGGAAAATTCTCCTGAGTCCTCTCGCATCATTCTTTTTTCCTCCAATGACTTCTTGAGTGACCGCGTGCTGCAGAGCATTGCAGCTGCCAATGGCAACGGCTACCTCGGCCCTTTGGAATTGATGGCCAATACTGTGGACTGGGCTGTAGAACAGGAAAATCTAGTGGATATTCGTGCTCGCGGACATTTCAACCGAACGATACCTCTGATGGAAGAACGTACACAGCTGCTTATCGAGTACGCAACTTACGCGATGACAGTGTCTATACTTGCGCTATACGCGTTATGTACAGGGTTTTGGATCCGCAATCGCCGCCGCTATTTGGCTCGGGGCATCTCGGTATGAATCGTGAAGTCACTGCGCTGTTCGCTGTGCTGCTTATTCAGTGCGGTATCGTCGCGGCCGTCTACCTTCCAACAAGCTATGCCGAGAAAGCACCAGAGCAACTGTCGATTGCATCATTCGATCCTGATGATGTCGCCAGTTTGACTATCGGAGACGGCTACGACAATGAAGCGGTATTGATAAGGTCCGGCGCGCATTGGATTATACCCGAACTACACGGTCTGCCCGCGGACGCAAGCAAGATTAATGCGTTGCTGCCACGGCTAGTTCGACAGAGTGCCGGTTGGCCCGTCGGCAATTCCAAGCCAGCTCAGCAGCGCTTCCAAGTGAGCAAAACCAATTATCAACGACGCTTGAAACTGGGTGCGATTAGCGCGGACATCGCCACAATCTACCTAGGCACATCCCCAGGCTTTGGTAAGGTACACGCGCGCAATGCTGACGACGACGCCATCTTTCCTGTTGAGCTCAATAATTTCGATTTACCTGCGGTAGCGAGCAAGTGGTTGGATCCCCGTTTGCTGCAAGTCAGAGTGCCTATTCGTATCGATACAGATCTTTACCATCTGCGGCTAGAGGATGGTGCCTGGCTAACGGGTAATGGCCGACTACCGGGTGAAGCGACGCTATTGACTTTGCTGACTGCACTGAAAACGCTAGAGGTCGTTGGCTTGGCGGACGAGGACCAGGCTCGTCACCTGGCAGCGTTGGAAGCAGACACTATCATGGTAATAGAAAGCCTTGCAGGGACAGTGACTTTTGAATTTAAGAGCTGGGCAGAGCAATATTTCGTCTTCAGCGACGAATATCCTTTACTTTTTCAGATAGGCCAACAGGACTATGCTCGCCTCACTGATATCGACCTCGGACTGATTACGTCTGAATAGTGGGCGTAGCAGCATTCTTTCTAGCCTGCTATGTTAAACTGTCGCTGCTCTCCGACGACACGACACTGCCTTGCGTGAAAACGCTACGGTTCAGAATTTCAGGATTGATCGTGTCGTTCATGGGTAGTGGCATTGAAGCGGCCATCTGTTGCGAAGCGGGAGTCGTCGTCTATCCTGACGACTGGAGAGGCTTGCCCTGTCCGCAGATTATTGTGGGGCGCTGGCAGAAAAATCCGATGGCCCTGCAACAAATCGCTCCAAGCCGGTAGGGCCGCAGTATACCCAACAGGAGGTTACTAGCCTGTGCATATATTGATCTCAAAACGGTGCAGTCCATGAGCTGGGAATTTTTACTGCGAGAGTTCATTTCAATCTGGGTAGTTGTCGACCCATTCGGAACTATTCCTGTGTTCATCAGCGTAACAGCAGGACTCAGCGCAGTAAGCAAACGCGCCATCGCGGTGAAAGCAACCATTATCGCCACTCTGATCCTTTTATTCTTTATCGTCGCCGGTCAACGCTTGATTGAAGCCATGGGCATTCATCTCGAAGCCTTCCAGCTGGCGGGCGGCATCGTATTATTCATTTTTGCGATGACAATGATCTTCGGCGACGGTAAACCCGCGCGTGAGAAGGAGCAATTCGATGGCGATACTAGCCACCTCGCCATATTTCCCCTCGCGATGCCCTCTCTGGCATCACCGGGAGCCATGCTCGCGGTTGTTATGCTGACGGATAATTACCGGTATTCCATTACCGAACAGTTTATCACAGTAGGCATAATGTTTAGCGTCATGCTCTTTACACTGACTCTACTTTTGCTGGCCACACCCATTCAAAGAATAATCGGAGAAGGCGGTGCAAGTGTTATCAGCCGTGTCATGGGGTTGATTCTCGCTTCTGTTGCCGTGGACAATAGCCTTGACGCCATCGACAGCTTTTTCAACCTAGGCGCAGTGGGCTAATTACTCGAGCGGCGGAATATCGAGGCTACTATATCGTCGCGGATTACCATACACGAGGCAGCATATCGCTATAGATAGCGGTCCAAATCAATCTTCGTAGTTTGGAGAGCGGCCCTCCCTACGTGCCTGAATAGCCTCCTCAAAGTTTTTTGTCGTCATACGTACGAACAACTGAGCGTGACCCTCATGATTCATGTGAGAGTGCAGACTTCCTGCATCAATGCCAGCCCATAACATCTGTTTACTCAACTCCACGCCCAATTGGCTGTAACCGTTAATGCGCCTTGCAACAGCGTAGCACTCATCAAGCAGTCGACGCGGATGTACCACTCTGGAGACTATACCTATCTCTTGGGCCTCCTCGGCATCAACATCGCGTCCCGTCAACATAATTTCGAAGGCCCGGCTAGTGCCAATCGCTCGGGGTAACAGATAGCTCAAACCCAGCTCCGCAGATGTGAGACCATTATTAATCCCAGCGGGACGGAAATAGGCCGTGTCCGAAGCAATACGGATATCTGTTGCCATAGCCAGACAGAAACCACCGCCAATAGCAGGTCCGTTGATCGCGCCAATGACGGGTTGATGCATGCTGTGAATCGCTTTAATCACATCGTCTAGGATGCGCATTGCACGACGAGCAATGCCAGGCACAGTTAGCCCATCGAAGATATCCATCCAGCCAGGGTCTTCCAGATCGGCGCCGGAGCAGAAACCCGCCCCCGTGCCAGTCACGATCACGACCCGCGTTTCATTATCAAAACTCACTTCCTCCAGTGCCTTCTTGAAGGGAACCATCACATCAAAGGCCATGGCATTCATACGATCGGGCCGGTTTAAAGTGATCTGAGTTATATACGGATGTGGTTTCTCAACGATAACAAATGACATGGGAAATCCTGCGCGTTGTCTGTCCAAGCGTCAAGACTACGCTTTTGATGACGCTGCCTCCATGGCTAAATAGGCCAGTGTGGCTGGGTCTATATCGACCATTGCACCAAATCCCAGCTGTCGAAGAAGCCGAAAGCACAATGCCTGTGAAACAGCATACAGCTCTGGGAAAACCCAAGGGTAAACCAAATGCTCTGATGAAAATAATGCAAAAAAGAACTCAATACCCGGGAAGAGAAGAAGACTAGTCTATCCGCGGTGTATCTCTTTAGGTTCAGTCGTGTTGCAATGAATAGTCTAGACTTTAGCGGCGATTTTATTACCCATTTACACGCAATGCCAGCATCAGAAAACACAAATGCAAGAGGAGATTGACCATGAAACCCACCGTAAAACTCTTTTTTTTCACTTGGCTCTATTCTCTGGGATTCAATGCCGCAACGGCAGGCGATATACCACCACAAAACTCACTGCCACTTTCCAAAGTTGTCACCGCCTTAGAGAAAAAGGGGTTCACCCCCATTACTGAAATTTCAATGGACGACAACGTCTGGCAGGTGGAAGCATTCATCAGCGGCGATGAACGCGCACTAACAGTTGACCCAACGACCGCGGAAATTCTGTCCGATCAGCCGGCCCACTGAGCGTATCAATTGCGTATTTATTATCAGCGGATGCTCTACCCGTGCTCATCATTTTCATGCTGCCGAGCGGGCGGCATGTTCGAATCCTATTGAGGGAGCTCGAGAATTGACGCGCCTTCATCCTGCACTAAGCCTGGGAGGGATCGCGTTACTGGATGCAGAATTTAGGTTTTCAGTTTCTGCAAAATACTCGAGAAGTCGCGCTGGCCATTCCCCGCCTCCTGGTGCTGTGCATAAAGTTCTCCAGCGAGTTTGCCCATCGCATTATTCACCTTACAGCGTTCAGCAATGCCCTGAGCCAACCCCAGATCTTTCACCATAAGATCAACCATGAAGCCAGGCTGGTAGCCATTGCTTGACGGGGCATTTTCAATCACATCCGGATAGGGATTGTATACTTCGAGGGACCAGTTACGGCCTGAACTGGCCAGCATGATCTCCGACAGTATCTTCGGATCCAAACCATTGCGGACACCCATCTCTAATGCCTCACAGGTACCTATCATATGAATGGCCAAGAGCATATTGTTGCAGCCTTTTGCCACCTGGCCAGAACCCGCAGGACCCGCATGGAAGATATTCCTACCCATATGACTGAGAATCACTTCTGCCTTTTCAAATGTTGCAGCATCTCCGCCGCACATGAAGGCAAGAGTGCCTGCCTGCGCCGCGGCAACACCGCCTGAGACCGGCGCGTCCATAAAGCCAATACCCAGCGCAGCAGCTGACTCACCTACCTTGCGCGCAGTCTGCGCATCAATGGTGCTGCAATCGAGAACCGTCGTCTTTTCATCCAGGTCGGCCAACAACCCGGTTGTACCCAGATAAGTCTCCGCGACGTGCTTACCTGCAGGCAGCATAGAAATAACATAATCCATACCCGAACTTGCTTCCGAAGCAGAGCCAGCAACCTCGGCGCCCGCCATCTCAATCTGCTCACAGGCCGCCTGGGAAAGATCATACACCGCAACGGAGTGGCCTGCCTTCAGCAGGTTAATGGCCATGGGGCCGCCCATGTTCCCAAGCCCGATAAACGCAACGTTAGCCATAGTGGGGCTCTCCGCAGTGTGGGTTATAAATCCGCCAGCGGGTTGCTTTCCCACGGCTCAGCAAAAAAAGAATCCAGCACGTCTTCGGGTATATCTCGCGTTGACGTGTATTGCCATGACGGCTTGCGGTCCTTGTCGATCAAAAGGGCGCGCACCCCTTCGGCGAATTCCGGGTGCCGAACGATATTAGTCGCCAGCCGAACCTCTGACTGGAATACTTCTTTTAAGGATGCGTGACGCATCGCATGTTGTTGTCGATTGATCCAGAGAGCCGCTAGCGGCGAGCCTTGCGCGAGCGTGGCACTGGCTTTAGACAACCACTTGTCTTGAGTCTGCACAGCAGTGATATTGTCGACCACCTCATGGACATCAAATCCATCGCACAGCTCGTTAATCGCAGCGAGGTGAGGCGCCACCTGCGCCTCTGGGCACTGCTCGGTGCTCCGGATAGCAAACTGGCGCAGCACCTGGCGAATCATACCGTTATTGTGTGCCGGATGACTCACCCAGTCCTGCTGCAACAACTGCTCGACTAACTCCTCTTCCAATTCACTGGCAATGACACGATCGGCAAGGCCAATGTAAACAGCGTCGGCTGCATTGATGGATGCGCCGGTCAGAGCGAGGAACTGACCCACTTTGCCGGGCATGCGATTGTGAAGCCATGTGCCACCCACATCGGGGAACAAAGCGATCGTGATCTCAGGCATCGCAATTCGCGTCTTCTCTGTCACTAAACGATGGGAACAGCCGGCCATAACACCTAACCCACCGCCCATCACGATGCCGTGACCCCAACAAATCAAGGGTTTTTTGTACGTGTGCAGCGTATAGTTCATGCGGTACTCACGGGTAAAGAAATTTTCCGCATAATCACAGGGACCACCGGGAGTTTCCACCGCGGATGCGTATAAGGCCTGCACATCACCACCAGCGCAAAACGCCTTATCGCCAGCACCATCGATAAAGACAACCACGATATCGTCGTCGTCACGCCAAGCCTCAAGCTGACCCTGCAGCAGGTCAACCATTTCAAGGGTGAGGGAGTTAAGCGTTGCCGGCGCGTTCAGCGTCGCACGGCCAAGCCTGTACCCCCTTGCAGGCAGCTCTTCAAAAATTATCGGCACATCAGACATGAGACATCCTCACGCGTTCTTCCACTCTGGCTTGCGCTTCTCCAGGAAGGCATTGACCCCTTCTTTCTGGTCTTCCGTAGCGAACAACGCTACGAAAAGATCCCGCTCACTCTGCAAACCATCGCTTATGGCCCGATCGCGGGCTGTATGTATTAGCTCTTTACAGATGCGCACGGACGTGGGGCTCTGCTCGCCCACCTGCTCCGCGAGCACCAGCGCCCGCTCCAATGATTTACCCTGCCCCACTACTTCCTCAACGAGGCCAATTTTTTCTGCCGTTGTCGCATCCAGCCGCTCTCCGCAGAGGATGATCCGCTTCGCCCAGCCCTCACCCACCAGCCAGGACAAGCGCTGGGTGCCTCCAGCACAGGGCAACAGCCCTACTTTGGCCTCAGGTAGTGCCATCTTAGCCTGCGTCTCAGCAATGCGTATGTCACAGGCGAGTGCGACTTCCAGGCCGCCACCCATCGCGAAACCGTTGATAGCCGCTATGGAGACCCCGCGAAAGTCCGCCAGTGCTTCAAAGCCTTCACCAAAAAAGCGTGCCATGTCCGCCGCCGTTTGCGGGTCGCCATCGGCAAACAATTTCAGATCAGCACCCGCAGAGAAAAACTTTTTCCCTTCACCGGTAATGACCAGAGCGTAGATATCCTTGTCATCATTCAGCTTTTTCACAACTTCTTTCAGTGCAGGCAAACTATCCACATCCCAGGTATTCGCCGCCGGGTTATCGATAGTGAGCAGCGCAACGTTGCCCCGAATTTCCACCACAAGTTTGTCCGAAGTGCTGAGGCTCATTTAATAATCTCCAGTGCGCCGTCCATTAACAACTTGCGGGAAATGATCACCCGCATAATTTCGTTGGTACCTTCTAGAATCTGGTGTACGCGGGTATCGCGCACATGCCGCTCCATAGGGTATTCCTTGATATAGCCGTAACCACCAAACAACTGCAGAGCATCATTGCAAACTTTGAAGCCCACATCAGTAGCAAAGCGCTTCGCCATAGCACAGTATGTCGATGCGTAAGAATCCTTCGTATCCAGTTTGTGGGCCGCCAGTCTTACCATCTGTCGCGCGGCAACCAACTCCGTCAGCATATCTGCAAGCTGAAATTGCGTGGACTGGAACTCAGCTATAGCGTTGCCGAATTGCTTGCGCTCCTGCACGTATGCCGCGGCTTCCTCCAAAGCCTGCTGAGCTGTACCCACACTGCAAGTGGCAATGTTGATACGCCCCCCGTCCAAGCCCTCCATAGCAATGGCGAACCCTTGCCCTTCCTCGCCCAGACGATTGACCTCAGGAATCCGCACGTTATCGAATGTGATCATGCGGGTAGCTTGAGCATTCCAGCCCATTTTTTCTTCTTTTTTACCGTAAGACACTCCATCAGCATCCGCGGGAATCAACAGTGCCGTTATGCCCTTAGCACCAGGTTTTCCAGTGCGCAACATCACCACCAGTACATCCGTATCACCGGCTCCAGAAATGAATACTTTGGAGCCATTGACTATATAGTCATCGCCATCCCGAATGGCTGTGGTAACAAGCGATGCAGCGTCGGAACCGGCGCCGGGCTCGGTAAGGCAATAGGACGCCAGTTTCTTTCCAGCAGTCAGGTCGGGGCACCATTGTTCAACGGTTGCCGCCTGGCAATATCTCCCTACCATATTGGTGGCCATATTATGGATAGTGAGAAACGCAGCAGTGGCAGTGCAACCCTTCGCCAGTTCCTCTACGATCAGGCTGGCGTCAAGGCGCGACATCGACAAACCATGAGCGGACTCGGGTGTATACATGCCCATAAAACCCAGCTCACCCGCCTGCGCCAGCGCATCCTTTGGAAAGATTGCCTGTTTGTCCCAACGCGCGGCGTGAGGTGCAAGCACGCCTGCGGAGAATGCGCGGGCGCTGGCGACAAAGGCCTGCTGATCTTCGCTAAGAGAAAACTCCATGCCCGTCTCCTTCTTTACTGATCAGGCATCAGAACTTCCCCATTACCTTACCGAACAAGTCCTCGTCGGACGGAATCTCCTTGAACTTCGGCAACGGCCGGGATACCCAGGTCTCGTTGATAAGGTCGCGCCAGGTGATATTGTGGTTCACACTGTTACCGCCCCAGGACCCGCAGCCCAAAGAGAAAGTCTGTCGCATGCCGTTCCAAAGATTGCCAGAGTTGGAGGCCGCCTGGGGCTGATTGACCATGACACGGGATGTCCGTGTGCCCAACGCAAGCTGCATAATATTGTGGTCATTGTAGGAATAGATGCCGCAACTGTGTCCCTGACCCTGGTATGCCTGAATACGGTTGGTCAGGTCAACCGCCTCATCAATGCCGCTCACTTTATACAAGGCCATAGTCACCGTGAGTTTCTCGCCGGAAAAAGGGTGGTCCGGACCCGCGCCCGTCTCGGGAATAATGAGAAACTGTCGACCCTCAGGCAGGTCGAAACCGGCCTGACCGGCGATAACCGCCGCCGGCTGCGCCACGATCTTCGCATTGATATGCCCATCTTCCCATAACACCCTCTGCAACTTCGATTTCTCGTCCTCATCCATGACGTAGCCACCCTCAGCCTTGAGCTTGTCGAGGAGCGCATCGTATACCGATTCAAAAACAATCACCGCGTTATCCGAAGAACAGGATGCTGCTAGATCAAGTGTCTTGGAGATGCGAATCTTTTCAGCCGCTTCATCTAAATCGGCACTGTCATCCACGGTAATCACGGCATTGCCGACGCCCACCCCCAGCGCCGGGGTACCAGAAGAATAGGCCGCGCTCACCATCGCGCCGCCCCCGGTAGCAAGAATGCGATCGCACTGACGCATCAGTTCGTTAGTCTTGTCTAGGGAGGGGACATCGATACTTTGCACTAGATCTGCGGGCGCACCCATGGCGACAATGGCCTCGCGCATATAGTCGCAAATTAGTTTATTGGTCAGCTTGGCTCGAGGGTGTGGCGCAATGATGATGGCGTTGCGGCCCTTTACTGCAGAGATCGACTTGATGACGGGCGTCGCTTCAGGGTTGGTAGAGGGCGACAGCGCTCCAATAACACCCACCGGCTTAGCGATCTTCACAATACTGCGCTCGGCGTCCTCCTCGATCACACCGACGGATCTGTCATCGATGATGTCCATCAATGTCGCACGGGTCTTGCGATGAATCTTGAGGTACTTGCCCTCATAGTTGCCCAATTGCGTTTCTTCCACCGTGAACCGCGCGATTTCCTCCGAACGATCCTCTCGCGCTACTGCCCAGACCATGGCCGTGATGAGCTCGTCCACCTGCTCCTGGCTATAGTCGGCAATCTGTGCCTGGGCCGCCCTCGCCCGCGCCATCATCACCGCCATTGCCTCACGCGCCTCTAATAATTCCTGGCTGTCGTCCATCGTGCTGTGCTCCCGCCATCGCATCCAGGCAGCCGCGCTACCTCCCGATACACTAGCTAATCAATTGTCCAACGCCAGAAACTCGGCGCACACTGCCCCACAGGGGAGGCAAACTGCGCATTGTAGGGGATACAACGCGACATACAAGCAGGTCTGACTGTTTTTTGAAAACAGCACTCGAGCCGACGCACCAAAGCACGCGACGACACCTTACCAGGCCCCTGCGTCCCCGGCTTGCGCCGTGCCGTTTAGGCCTCCGCAACTTTTGGGGTTGCCTCAGGCTGGACCAGCTCCGGCGAACTGGACAGATGCTTCATCAGTAAGCTACGCATCCATTGGTGGGGTATACTGCGTGAGGTGCGGGTGTGCCGCATGAGGGACATCTTGCCCCGGTTGGTGCTATTGGTGTTGCGTATCATACGCTGCAGTTCTGCCGGCAATTCATGGCCAACAATCCGCTCGCGGTACAAGCCACCTTCCTGGAAACCCGCATTGGCCACCAATAGCGAGTCAGTGTGCGTGAGCACACCAACCGCCGAAGAAAACTGTGTGGTCTCCAATACAATGCTACGGTGCACCCCGTACTGACCCAGCACGTCGTCGACCATACTGGTATTTTCCCGCGTCAGGCCGGGCAGGTACAGCCGCAAGTGAGGATAGGCAAGAAAATCCTGCAGGTTGATTTCTTTTTCTGCCAGTGGATGGCCAACACGCATGTAACAACGCGGCGCAATGGCAGCGATCGGCTCCGCTAGAATGTCACGCTCTGTTTCCAGTGCAACAAAGGCGGCAAAATCCGCTTCACCCTTTTTCAGATGCTCCTGATAGTTGGGAGGCACCTCCGCCATGATGATCTGAACGTGCGGCGCCACCTCCGCCAGCTCCGCCATCAAGCCGGGTAACAGCGACTCGCAGAGGATGGGTGGTAACAGGAGCTTAAAACTACCTGCATAGGTCTCAGGGCTGAACTCCGTATCACCCAGCACCTGCTCGATGGTCTCCAACAAATGGGGCAATTCGCTGCCCAATTCCTCCGCGCGAGGGGTCGGAACCAAACCGTGTGATGTCCGGGTGAACAGCTCATCCTCAAAGGAGTCACGCAACTTTTGTAACGTTTTACTCAGCGCCGGCTGGGACACGGACAGACGCTCTGCAGCCCGAGTGACATTGCGCTCCTCCAGCAAAATCTGCAGCGCAACCAGCAAGTTGAGATCGGTTCGGATCAATTTGCGAGAGATCATGGGCGTCCCCGGAAATAACTTATAGTTATATTAGAGCAAGATAACAAACAGTGGCCAGCAAAACTGCGCACAAAGTGACAAAGTTACATTAACCCACCCGTCCAGTGCCCTGTGTGGCTGCGAATGGCCCCGCCTGCTACCATTGACCCGGCGATCATCCGGTCAATCGTCGGCCCCTGTTAGGCCACCGCGTCCCGAGGAGCATTATGCATTTCAGCAATATCCTGACTGTCACCCTGCTATCAATCGCCCTCGTGGCGTGCAGCGGCATCGAAATTGAGTCATCGGACGCCGAGCCGTTTGCCGCCGGGCACTACCACTATTATCGCTGGCGGACTGGCCCACTGCCCCCGGGGATCGTGTCCAACGATCCGATTTACGCCATTGACCCGGTCGTGCGCAGAGAAGTCGATTCCACGCTCAGTAGCAAGGGCTATATGCTAGACCCAGCGCGCGCCCAGTTCACAGTCGATTATCGCTTTGGGCCGGGTTTGCTGCAGGGCGAAACCAGTGACCTGGCAAGTAACATTTCCCACCTGCCCAGCGTCACCCCCAATCGCCAGGTCGACCAGGCCAGCGTAGACAATGCTATCGCCCTTGGAGGCGTCAAGGAAACCAACAATTTGGTGCTGCAATTCAACGACAGCACAACCAACCTCGCAGTGTGGCAAGTGACAGTCTCCAAGATCGTAGAGAACGCCAACCGGTCCGAGACCCTGGAGATCGACAAGACCCTGAGCAAGTATATCGCGCGCGCCCTGGAAAGCCTGCCTCCCGCGGTCAGGTCGCAATCTCCCTGAGCGGCCCGCCTCAGCCTGATGGCGCCCTATCGTAAACCCGGGCGTTAGCGCAATGCGGCATGCGGCGCCCCTGCAGCGCTGCAACGGCATTGCTCATCGCCAACGCCAGCATCTGTGCCCGGGTTGCCGCTGTCGCACTGCCAATGTGAGGCGTTAGCACTACCCGAGGATGGCGCAGCAGAGGGCTTTCAGGCGACAGTGGCTCACTTGCAAAGACATCCAGACCCGCAGCAAAAAGTTGTCCCCCATCCAGTGCCTGCGCCAGGGCCTGCTCGTCCACAATTTCGCCCCGAGCCGTGTTGATCAGCACGGCACCGGGCTTCATGCTGTTGATTCTTGCCGCATCAATCAGATTGCGTGTGGCGTCCGTCAAAGCCACATGCAGACTGACACAATCGCTGCGCACCAGCAATTCCTCCAGTGAAACGCCCTGCACCCCAGGCACGACGCGGCCGGAAGGAGTCCAGCCGATTAAGTCCATATTGAATGCCGCCGCGCGCCGCGCCACCGCCTGACCGATGGCGCCCAACCCGACAATGCCCAGGGTTGCACCACTGATGTTCCTGCCAAGGAAAAAGTCCGGTGACCAGTGGTTTTCCGGACACCAGCAGCCAGCACGTACAAAACGATCCCCCTCCACGACCCGGCGCGCCGCTGCAAGCAGCAGGGCCATCGCGAGGTCCGCGGTGGCATCCACCAGCACACCGGGCGTATGGCCCACGGGTATACCTCGCGCGTTCAGGGCCGGCAAGTCAATGTGGTCCAAACCAACGGACACACTAGAGACAAACTCCAGATTCTCCATACGTTGCACCAACGCGGCTGTGACCGCGTCCGTCAGGAAACAGATTAAGCCGGTACACCCCAAAAGCTGCTCATCGGGCAGTGCATCGCAGAACGAACCTGACTGGAGCGTCTCAACGGCACAGTGAGCGCTGAGCTGCTGCAGAACCTCGTCGTCAATGGACTGTGTAATCAGTACTTTCCCCATGACAAACCCCGTCCCCACAGCACGTTAAACAGCGCAATCAGACACTGAGCGATCGGGCCCTCAGCCCTGCGCGCTCGACCAACAGAGTCTGCCATTTACGCAACTGCTCATCGCCATAAACTTGCCCAGAGGGCAGGTTATTCCACACCGGCTGAGGCCAGCAACTATCACCGACCCTACGGCCTATAATATGCAGATGCATAGCCCGCACCACGTTGCCAAGGCCCGCAAAGTTCACCTTGCCATAGCCCAGTTGCTGCTTGATAAAGGCTGACAGCACGGCACACTCATCCAGCACATCCCGACGCAGATATTCCGGTAAATCCAGAAAATCCTCCAGCTGAGTACGCGGAACCAGAATGAACCAAGGCAGGGCGGCATTGCGGTGCAGCAGAATCTCTGAACAGGACAGGCTGCCCAGATGATGGCACTCGTCCCGCAACCGCTGCGGTATCTCGAACGTCTTCACACGCTCCTTACTAGCGGTCATCTCGCTACCACGCCCACGCTGCCTACCCCCGCTTACGGGCAACACGACACAGCCCACGCACTCACTAAATCTAACTGCGGGCAGCGCGCGCAATAACTCCGGGAGAACCCCCAGGGTAATGCCGTTTACTCGATGCTATCCCGGTTGCCGCCCCACCGTTTCACCTGCTCGAGCTCCAAGTCAAAAAGGTCGAGTACACGCCCTACCGTCTGCGTCACCACGTCATCGAGGGTCTTCGGCCCGGTATAAAATGCAGGCACCGGCGGTGCAATAACCGCACCCATCTCAGACAATTGCGTCATGTTGCGCAGATGTCCGGTATGCAGCGGTGTCTCCCGCACCATCAAGACCAGACGTCGGCGTTCTTTCAGCACCACGTCGGCAGCGCGGGTAAGCAGGGTAGATGTTACGCCGGTTGCAATCTCGGACATAGTGCGAACCGAGCAAGGAGCAATGAGCATGCCGGCGGTATGAAATGACCCACTGGCAATCGTCGCGCCGATGTCACTCGCCGCGTGCACGTGGCTGGCCAATGACTGCAGAGCCTCCTGTGACATATCCAGTTCATGGTGCAAGGTCAGTTTTGCAGACTTGCTGACCACCAGGTGAGTCTCCACCTTGCACTCGCGCAACAATTGCAGCGCACGCAAGCCGTAGACAATGCCGGAGGCACCACTGATACCGACGATTATCCGCCGAGTCACGCCGCACTCCACGATCTAACACCCATTACAGTGCGGCCTCTTGCAGCATCCTCTGCATGCGGGTGTGCATCAGATTCACTGCCTTTAACGGGCGCAGCATGACCTTGAACTCCTCAATCTTGCCCCGTCCATTAAACGTCATGATATCGACGCCGTTGACGACAATGCCGTCCAAATCGCAGATAAACTCCAGTACCGCGCACTGCGGCGTCAGCACCTCCTTGGTGTAACAAAAGCTATCGTTAAATACCCCTAAGGCACCGCGCAGGTACATCGCCGTGTTATCACGCCCTTCTTGGGGAGTGTGCACGATGGGCGAGAGGAATACACAATCCAGCGCCAGTATCTCGTCGAGCCGGTCCAGGTCTCGCCTGCGCACCATGTCGTGCCAAATTTCCAGTGTCTTCCTCAATAGAATACCCCCGCATTCCTCGAGGCCGTGCCTATCACGGCGCCTGGTGTTTACATATCCTGCTCTTGCAGGAACTCATGCTCGATTTTCTGCTGCAATTCATAGCGCGAGACACCCTTGCTGCGTGCCGAATGCTTAAGGCGTTGCTGGTAGCGGCCTCGGCGAAACTGCTGCACCAATAACGCAAAACGTTCAGGTTCCGTCTCACCGGCGATCAGTTCTTCGATAAAAGCAATATCTATCCCGACACGGAATGCAATGCGACTGGGTCGGATCTTGTGCGCATGAAATTCTGCAACGATACGCATCTGCTGATCTCGCGAAAAGGTACACTCGCGAGAGTAGCCATAGGGTGGTGATGGAGTGCGCTTATCTGTGAGTGGTCTATCCGAACTCATAGACAATTATTAGCAGTTGTGGCTCACGATGCCAAGTCCGGCCTTCAGAAGCCGCGCCGTGGCCATAAATAACTTAGGTTAGTGGTTAAAATTCACCCAGTTGGGGTCTATACTAAGCGCCTCGTAACGCTCCCGCACCAGTGTACGACAAGGATTCCATTATGAACGCACCCCAGCACGTCACTCCCCAGGGCGACATCAAACAGCAGATGCAATCTATCCTGCAAACGCAACGCGAAGATTACCTCAACGAAGGAGAGGTGTCCGCTGAAACACGCATCGACCGCTTGCAGCGCGGCATCGATGTCATGGTCAACTACAGTGACAAACTCGCGGAGGCACTAAATACGGATTTCACCTGCCGCCCGCGTGAAATTTCGCTACTGACAGACATCGGTGCGGGTATTGCTCCCATGAAGCATGCGATCAAACATGTGCGCAACTGGATGAAGCCTGAGAAGCGCCCGACTGGATTTCCCTTCAACTTGCTGGGCGCTCGCTCGCGCATCGAGTACCAACCCCTGGGGGTAGTGGGTGTCATCGCGCCCTGGAACTTCCCTGTCAATATGGTGTTCGCCCCGCTTGCCGGTGTGCTGGCGGCAGGCAACCGCGCCATGGTAAAACCATCTGAATTCACCCCTGCAACATCGGCACTCATCGAAGAGATGATCGCCGACGCCTACGATCCCAAAGAGGTGGCATGTTGCAGCGGTGGTCCGGAAGTCGGGCAGGCATTTTCCAGTCTCCCTTTTGACCACATGATTTTTACGGGCGCAACCTCGATTGCCAGACACATTCTAGCCGCTGCATCTCAGAACCTTGTGCCGGTCACATTAGAACTGGGCGGCAAATCACCGGTGGTTATTTCACGCAGCGCCGATATCCAGAAGAGTCTGGAAAGAATTATGTTGGGCAAGACCATGAACGCAGGCCAGATTTGTCTGGCACCGGACTATCTACTAGTGCCGGAGGAAAAAATCGACGAGGTCATTGATGCGGCCGAGAAAGCCGTGAGACATATGTACCCCAAAATACTCGACAACCCAGAGTACACCTCCGTCATTAACGAGCGTCATTTCCAACGGCTCAATGCGTATCTGGCAGAAGCAGCCGAGCGCGGCCAAGCCATGATTACTATCAACCCCGCGGAGGAAGACTTCGAGGCTCAACAGGGCACCCTGAAGATACCGCCGACGCTGGTCCCGAAGCCTGCGGACGACCTCAAGATGATGGAGGAGGAGCTGTTCGGGCCATTACTCCCCATTCGGACCTACAAGAGTTTTCGTGAAACTATCGACTATATTAACAGCAAACCCCGCCCGCTTGCCGCTTACTATTTCGGCGAGGATGAAAAAGAAGAAGCGGACTATATCAACCTCACCACATCCGGTGGCGTGTGCGTCAATGATGTTGTCATGCACGTGGCGCAGGAAGAGCTGCCATTTGGTGGGGTAGGTCCCAGTGGTATGGGCGCCTACCACGGTTTCAAGGGATTCCAGACCTTCAGCCACGCCAAATCAATTTACCGCCAATCCAAATTTAATATTGCAAAGATAGGCGGCATGGCGCCGCCCTTTGGCAAGACCACCGAAAACACCATCAAAATGCAGGTGAAGAAGTAATCCCTAGGCAGCCCTGAACAATGCACAGAGTCCTCATCTTCGCTGCCTTTTTGCTCGTGACAGCCTGTAGCGCTGAACCGGGAAGTACCCGGTGGTGTGAGCAGAAGAGTGCGCAACCGAAGAACGAGTGGTCCGCTTCCGATCTGGTCACCTACACCCAACACTGCTTCATTGCAGGCACCGAAGTAGGGTCAGAAGAGTGGTGCAAGGCACTTGATCAGAAGGACAAACGGGACTGGACGGCGCATGAGACTGCAACCTACACCAAGAACTGCATTATGTAGCGGCCTGCTGGATCAGCAGTGTGGGAATCTCGAGACAATGACTTTGGATCGTGGCGACGCGCGTACCCGGCTTCCGACCGTCGCGGACTGCGGACAGGCTGACCCCCGCTTCCAATAAACGCGCAGCTGCAACATCGATCTCTGCACACCGGTAAGCAATTCCCCAAAACCCCCCGGCAGCCTCTGATGTGATCACCTCCAGGGTCAGTTTTCCACCTCGGAAAAACAACATCCGCCCACCCCATTGAGGTACTGTCTGATCGAGCGCCAGGCGCACACCGAGCCGGTCGCGGAACAAGCCGATACAGCTGTCTGCATCCTGCGTGCGCAGCACAAGGTGATCCACTGAAAGTGTTGTAGCCTGTGCCTCAGGATAAGCGTCGCGAAAATCGGCAGTGCTGCGCCCATCACTGGCACGGATGTCGAGCCCAAGGGTATTCTCAACAGGCATTTCCTGTGGTCCCGCCGCGGGAAAACTGAATGCGATGCCCTGTATATGGGGTGCCAGAACAGACCCTTCAACCAGCTCGATCACGGTATTGGGCAACGCCCAGCGGGTAACACGTCGACGATCCGACAATGCTGACTGCACGCCCTCCGCTGCAAAAAGGACTTGATACTGCGCCACCGCAGCCCGCATGTCTGGAACCGCCACTAAAATACGCTCAAATAATTGCATTGTGGGCTCCCCATATCACCTAAAAGATTTTGGCATCTGCACCAATCGGCCCTACACTGGGGGCGGAGCGTCCGTTTCACGCTGCCAATCACCGAACGAGACTGACTTTACGGGAGAACCTGCCGATGTCCAACGTTTTAAAACCGTATCTACTGTCCAGTTTTTTTGCCTGGCTGACATTTCTGTCGCCCGGCGGACTCACTGGCGATACACTCGAGCGCGTGGTCGATTTCCAGGTTGTCACCGTGGGCATGTCAGGCAACCAACCTCCTATGACCATGGTTAATCGTGAAGGCGGTCTGATGGGGTTCGATGTGGACCTGGCCCAGGCATTGGCCATGGCTATGAATGTCGCGCTGGATATTCAACGGATGCCCTTTGGTGAACTGATGGGCGCACTGGAAAAAGGCGAGATCGATATGGTCATCTCAAACCTTTCAATCACGCCGGCGCGCACTGAAAGGGTGTCCTTCGTAGGCCCCTACATGATGTCTGGCCAGTCCATTCTCACCAGGAGCAAGTCCATGGCTGACCTGACATCTGCAGAGGAATTTAACAGCAAAGACCTCAAGATCCTTGCACTACAAAATTCCACCCACGTGGCTTTTGTGAAAGGCGTTGCACCCGAGGCCACCCTGATCGAGGTGCCCAGCTACGACGATGGCGTCACCATGCTCATGGACAATAAGGCGGACCTTATGGTGGCTGACATGACCCAGTGTATTCTGGCGGTGATGCGTTTCCCCGATGCTGGTTTTACTACTCTCGACAAACCGTTAACGCTCGAGCCGATAGGTATCGCCGTGAGCAAGGATGACGCGCAATTCTTCAATCTGGTAGACAACCTGCTGCGCGCCTACGAAAAGACAGGTGTATTAAATCAAATGCGCGAGAAATGGTTTGAAGAAAACACGTGGATAGCGGCCATGCCCTGAGGCGTGGTCGCTTTAAAAGGGAGGAAAATCTCTCTCTCGCGTCCTCTTCTACTGAACGCTTGGCCTTGAGCAAAACACCCCCGATCGTTATCGCCCACCGAGGCGCCTGCGGCTACCTGCCGGAACACACGCTGGCTGCTAAGGCACTCGCTCACGGGATGGGCGCGGACTTCATGGAACAGGACGTAGTATTGAGTCGTGATGGAGTCGCTCTCGTCCTGCACGATATTCACCTGGACAGCACAACCGATGTGGCGATCAAATTCCCCGGACGGGCACGCACGGACGGCCGTTTCTATGCGATCGATCTCGACCTGCCGGAGATTCGCGAACTTCGGGTTCACGAGCGCATTAGCGTCAACGCCGGGACATCAGCGGAGGCGGTGTACCCGCAACGTTTTCCCTCCCGCCCCGCTCTTTTCCAAGTGCCCACACTGGAAGAGGAAATCACCATGCTGGCCGGCCTGGATCGCAGTCGTGGTTGCCGCACGGGACTGTATATTGAATTCAAGGCCCCTGATTGGCATGCCGATCAGGGGCTAGACCTACCCGGCGCTGTACTGGCTGTGTTGGATAAAACCGGCTATGCCGATCGGCCTGAACAGGTGTTCTTACAATGCTTCAACGACAAGACCTTACGGCGTATGCACGAGGCCGGCCAGACGCAGTTGCCCATGATCCAGTTGATCGGCGAAAACGACTGGGGCGAAGATGGCGGCGTCGATTTCAATTACCTGAGAACACCGCCAGGACTGTCCCGCGTTGCCGAGTACGCTCAGGGTATTGGACCATTTCTGCCCCAGATCTACCTCGGAAAAAGCGACTCTGGCGCCGTGCAGCTCAGCAACCTAGTGACGACCGCCCAGGAAAAGGGCCTGTTGGTGCATCCGTACACCCTTCGCCAGGATGAACTACCCCCTGGCATCAACAGCTTCTCCGAACTATTGGACGTTTTTGTACAGCGTGCTGGCGTCGATGGTCTGTTTACCGATTTTCCCGACCTGGTTGTCGACTATATGAAAACACAGCACATGTGAGCCTGAAGAGTGACCCCATGAAGACACGGTTCTGCGGAATATCTTTGATACCGTCTTGCCGGGCTCTCCCTTGAACAAAGGTCATTGGAGCACAATGATCGTCGATAGGCGTAATCGAACGCGCAGTGGATCAGGCCTGCAAACTGGTTGTGCGAAGGCTGCCGAATAAGACGGGGGAAGCTCTGGAATTCCGTCACGGGCAACATACGCTGTACCAAGCACTCATTTCGCAGCGTACCGATAGCGCGGCAGGCCGTGTGTCGTCACCGCGATCCACAGCGTGTATTCTGCCTCTGTAATGGTACAATTTTTGGACTAAAGGGCATTATCATTGCTAACCCGACGCCGCCGGCATATCCCGCGCATAAAGGAGTCACGTGAACCCACAGGTCATCAGGCGCACCAAGATCGTCGCCACGATCGGACCAGCAAGCGAATCGGATGACCTCATCGCCAGGCTCATTGCCGCGGGGGTCAACGTCTTTCGCCTAAATTTTAGCCACGGCTCCACAGGACAGCATATTCGCGCAGCAGAGCGCATTCGCAAGCAAGCGAGTATCGCGGGGCGTTATGTCGGCATCCTCGCAGACCTGCAAGGCCCGAAGATCCGTATCGGTAGTTTTCGCCATGCCTCCGTGGACATTGCCACAGGAGACCGCTTTCGTCTGGACCTCGACATTCATCCAGCCGAAGGCGATATTACCGGCGTATGCCTGGACTATCCTGAGCTATGTAGCAGCGTGTCCCGCGGCGACACGCTGCTGCTTGATGACGGGCGCATTCGGCTGCGCGTGGACGACGTAGAAAGCAGAGCCGTCGATTGTACTGTACTCGTCGGCGGTGAACTTGGTTCTCGCAAGGGTATCAACCGTTTAGGTGGAGGCCTCTCAGCGCCGGCGCTCACGGCGAAGGACCTCACAGATATTGATAGCCTTGATAAAATCAAACCGGATTTTGTCGCCGTTTCTTTCGTATCCAGTGCCGATGATATTTTTCAGACGCGCGAACTATTGCAGCAACACCAGCTGAAGCCCGCTATCATCGCCAAAATTGAACGCGCTGAAGTCGTCGCAGACGAGGATACGCTGAAAAGCATACTAATGGCGTCAGATGGCCTGATGGTGGCCCGCGGAGATCTTGGCGTTGAGGTCGGCGACGCGCAGTTGATTGGCATCCAGAAAGAATTGATTACGCGGGCACGCAAGATGGACCGTGTCGTCATCACCGCGACACAAATGATGGAATCCATGATCAACAGTTCAATGCCAACTCGCGCAGAGGTATTCGACGTGGCCAACGCGGTGCTTGATGGCACTGACGCGGTAATGCTGTCAGCGGAGACTGCAGTTGGTAACTATCCGGTCGATGTGGTCGAGGCGATGGCAGACGCCGCCCTCGGCGCGGAGAGGCAACCGGTGGCGCGCACGTCAAAGTATCGACTAGATACCGCGTTCACCAATGCGCAGGAAGCCATCGCCATGTCGGCGATTTACGCCGCGAACCATTATAAAAACGTGCGCGGTATTGCCTGCCTGACGGAATCCGGGACAACACCAAGACTCATGTCAAGGCTTAGCTCCGGCCTGCCCATTTTCGCCTTGAGCCGGCTCAGTGAGACCCTACAGCAGCTGGCTCTTTGTCGCGGTGTTGTGCCACTGTTTTTCGATGCAACAGCCTTCGATAATGACCGCGTCGATGGCCGGGCCATTGAATTCCTTTTAGATGGTGGCTATTTACGCAAGGGCGATGCCATCATACTGACCAAGGGTGCCATCATGGGCGCCGCTGGCTCGACTAACATCATGAAAATTCTGCCTGTCTATTGATGAGGCCCTCCGAAGCAACCAACACCAGACTGGTCGCAGATATCGGCGGCACAAATACACGCCTGGCATTATTCGATTATAGCGCGCATACCATGCGCGCACAGCGTCACTACATTAACCATGAGCACACCTGCCTCGAAGTCATTATCGAGGACTGGCTGCAAGGCTTGGACGAATCACCACCCCGTGAAGGCTGTCTCGCCGTTGCCGCGCCGCCTCCTGTCAAAGGCCGCATCGACATGCTCAATATTGACTGGCACTTCTGTGTGCGCACACTCAAAGACCGGTTCGGCTTTCATAGCCTCTGCTGTATTAACGACTTCGAGAGTAATGCCTACGCGCTACCGCACCTCACTCACAACGATGTAGCGATCCTACGCAGCAGCGACCATCCGGCCGGCGGCAAACTCGCCACGTTCGGGCCTGGCACGGGACTGGGAGGCTCGACGCTGGATACCTCAAGCGAAACCCCCCTCGCATGGGCTAGCGAACCGGGGCATATGGGCCTGTCTCCAGCCACGGAGCAAGAGCTTGCCTTGTTCCAATACCTGCAAGCAATTTATGGTGAGGTCTACGCAGAGCTGCTGCTATCCGGCCCCGGCCTCAGGCGACTGCGGCAGGCACTGGCAATCATACGCGGCGAAGATATACCTAGCCTGACGTCCGAGGAAATATCCACACGCGCGCTGGCAAACGAGTGCGCACTCTGCACAGACACACTGCGCAGCTTCTGTGCACTGCTCGGTTCGGCTTGTGGTGACTTTGTCCTCGCCAACGGTGCTTTTGGCGGCCTCTATATTGCCGGCGGCATCCTACCTGGAATGGTTGATTTCCTCAAAGACAGTAGCTTCGCAGATCGTTTTTGCGCGAAAGGTAACATGGCAGACCACCTATCGCGCGTGCCACTCTATGTCATCACGGCCAGCAACACAGGACTCCTTGGCGCAGCGCATGCGCCTATGGGCAGTGCATATCGACCATGACCAACTGCAACAACAATCAGACCTAGAAAAATAGTTGATCAACTTTCCTGTTAATCTCGAATTATGGTGCTACACTGTTTTTGCTGATTGGTTTCAGCTGTATTTATGCTCACGATCGAAGTTCCATTCAGTTCCTCGGTACGTAAAACATAAATCACATTCACTCGGAGAACGCGCCTGGACATGGCGCTGCAAGCAACACAGGTAAACACTATGTCTAAAACAACCGGCACCGTTAAATGGTTTAACGAGACCAAGGGGTTTGGCTTCATCGAACGCGAGGATGGTCCAGATGTCTTCGTCCATTTCAGCTCTATTCAGGCCGAAGGCTTCAAAACGCTGGCGGATGGCCAGAAAGTGGAGTTTGATGTGACGGACAGCCAGAAAGGCCCACAGGCGGAAAACGTCGTTCCGATCTAGCCCAGCGCGCTGCAGCACTGCCTGGCTAGTCGTGCTACTCAGCACAGTCTAAAGAAAAAATCAGGGGCTCACCGAGCCCCATTTTTTTTACCCCTGCGTATTGGGGTTCTCCGCTGCTGCCGCGCCTCCCACCGACGCCTCATCGATCGCTGTGTCGGCAGACTCATTCGGCTCAGCCGCGGCATTTAATGCGGCATCCAGGGCTGCATCTTCTTCTCGCAAAGCCTGCTGACGCGCCAGTTCCGAGTCCATGTACTTGATCCACTGAAGCGCATACTCTTTCGAGCGCGAGTCCTGGCTCGCAGCCTCAAACGCCTCTCGCGCATTATCGTACTGACTGTCGTTGAAGTAGGCCATACCCAGCACCAGCCGGGTGGTGTCCGGCCGCTTGACCCCACCGCGTTGCAGGGCTTTATTACAGGTGCTAATGGCGCGTTTGAAGTCATCGTTGTCCAGATAGATGTTACACAAGCGGGCAAACAACTCGCCCTTGTCGGATTTTGCGGCAGCCTTCTCCATGGCGGGAATAGAGCGCTCCAGCTCCTGGGCTTGCCGCCAGGCATTGCCCGTCAGCTCCCAATTCTTGGAGGTGGCCTTGATAGAGTCATTGTCTAATCCCTTGTCGAGAACCTTGGCCGCATAGTAGGGCGCGTCAGCATTCAGGTAGAGATAGGCCATGGTGACCTGTTCGGTACCTTTGTCCAACATGTTTTGCAGGTAGGCGGTGTCCATGGCAGCCAGTTGATCCGCCTCCTTCTTCTGCTCGCCGTAGAGATGAGAGACCTGCACCCAGTAGTCTTTCTTTGGGTAGTGCGTTAGCAACGACTCTAACGTCCTCACCGTATTCTGGATATCATTTTTCTCGAAGTAGAGAAACCGGGCCAGGTTATACCACTGCTCCCTGGGCACCTTGCCGGCCTGCTGCTGCATACTGATGGCTTTCTCCACATTGCGCAGCGACTTATCGTAATCCTTAACCTGGTAATAACCCTGGGCGAGCAACACATAGGCGTTGGCGTTGGGGTTTTCAGTCATATTGAACCACTGCAACAACGCCTCTATGCCCTTCTGCCACTGCTCCTGCACGAAATACAACTGGGCGATGGTAAACCGTGTGTTGATCTCCATCGCCAAAGGAATATCCGGCTGCGACACCACAGTCTGGTAAGCTTTCAACGCCCCGGCAAAATCATCCCGGGAGTAGTAAATAAACGCCATCAGGTTCCACACATTGGCCAGCTCGTAACTGTTCAGCTTGGTGCTCTCGCGGTTCGCGTTAATCATTTCTCTGAGAATCGCTTCGGCCGTGTTGTAGTCCTTAGCCTCCAGCGCGGCCTGCGCCTCGGACAGTCTTTCATAGACTTTCCCGCGCAGCGCAGGGGTGCGGCGCGTCTCACGCTGCGGCTTCTGACCCTCCTCCTGCGCCCGGGCAGACGCGAGGGCGGGCAGCCCCAATTCAACCTGCAGCTGGGTGACAACTAGCTGCAGGGCCAAAACCGACACCAAGGGTAACGCCACAGCGCTATGGATTATGGCTTTCAACACATTCATCGCGTTACCCCATTACTGCCATTGTTCAGAGGCACCCTAGTTTTCAAGTTCATAGGTGAATTTGTTCTGCACACCCGGCACCTCGATGGCCTCACCGTCCACAACCCGCGGCTTATATTTGAACTTCCCTGCCGCCCTGACAGATGCTCTGTCAAACACGCCGGGGGGGTTGCAGTCCACCGCGACCGGATCGCGAATCGCGCCAGATGTCGTCACCGTATACTCAACAATGCAATACCCTGTGATACCGCGAGTCTGCGCCCGACGCGGATAAACGGGCGCGACCTTCACGATGGGTAGGTATTCACCGTCACCACTGATCTGCCCGGTTGGATCGAGATTCACCTCCGCGGTAATGGTTGGCGCGAAGTTCTCTGCATTGGGATCCACGTCCACCACCAGGTCTTCCATCTCTAAATCCGGGGGTGGCTCTTCCGGATCATCGACCTTGTCCGGTTTTGGCGTAGTAGTCTGTAGCTCGATTTTCTCATCCGGCTGCACCAGATCGGCAATCTTTCGCGCCTCGACCTCCGGGTTGTCCCAATCGCTGTCGATCAGGCTGTGCATGATCATGAACAAAGCCAACACCACAGGTATGGAGAGCAGTATCGAAACCAGCATTCTCAGCGAGTTGTTACCCATTCCGCCTACCCCGTCTCTTCCGTCGAGACGCACAGGGGCGCATCCATCAGCGGCTTCATCGTCGCCAGTAAATCACTGAGTACCGCGGTGGGGGCATCCTCATCCACCTGAATGACAAAATTCGCCTTCGGTGCATCTTTTTTGGCCGCCGTCGCGAGACGGTGAACACGATCGAGGGGCACCTCTTTTTTGTCGTAATGGATTTTGCCGGTGGCATCCACCGCAAAGATAATTGTCCCCCGCTCGCAAGGATCCGTCGTAACCGCTTCGACCTTGGTGATGTCAACACCGGGTTCCTTGATGAAAGACGACGTCACAATGAAAAAAATGAGCATAATAAATACGACATCGAGCATCGGCGTCAGGTCGATATCACCCTCACCGCCATCTTGCGTTGCTCGCCCCCCTGCTGCCGCGCCACGCCTGCTCACTGCTTCGCCTCCGCTGGCCAATTCACCTGCGTGACGCCCGCCTCACGGGCGGCATCTCCCACCTCAATCAGGGTGCCGGCACTGGCACCGGGCTCCGTCTTAACCGTAAAAGACTGCTCCGGGTCAGAGGCCAACAGCCGCGCAATATTGGCTCTCACCGCGCGAATGTCGATTCGGCGGTTCTCCATCCAGATCTGATCATCGCCGGTGATAGTGACCAAGATGCTGGTGGCATCAGTATCCGGGGGGTTCTGGTTGCTGTCGGGTCGGTTCATTTCGATACCGGCCTCCTTCAGGAAGGACGCGACCACAATGAAAAAGATCAGCATGATAAATACGACATCCAGCATCGGCGTCAGATCAATTTGCGCCTCGTCGGCATCTGCTATTCGTTTTCTTCTGCGCATTAGCGTGGCCTTATCAATGATCCGTCGTCAGGTTGTCCTGCAGGAATTCGCTTTCACGCCGAGCAATCCGGGTAACATAGGTATTGGCAAACACCCCTGACAGAGCCGCCACCATGCCTGCCATGGTCGGGATAGTTGCCTGCTGTACACCACCCGCCATGGACTTGGCATCACCACCGCCGGTGACCGCCATGATATTAAACACCTCCACCATGCCTGTCACAGTGCCCAGCAAGCCGAGCAACGGGCATAGGGCTACCAGGGTTTTGATCATGGGCAGGAACTGATTGATCTGCATGCGCGCCTGTGACAACAGCATGTTGCGAATCTGATGGGCTTGCCAGGATTTTCTCTCCTTGCGACCCTCCCACCGGGTGATGATTGCGGCAACGTCATGTTTCCAGCCAAATTTCAGATACCACACGCGCTCGAAGATCAGGGCCCACATCACGAACAATAGGGCGGCAATCAGCCAAAGGACGTCGCCACCCTTGTCCATGAAGGCAAGCAGTACCTCCATCATACCGCCCATATCACGACCTCAGGTTGGCTTCGGTATGCTCCGCAATAATGCCGGCGGTCTGCTCGTCCAGGATATGAATGATCCGCTGCGCCCGACCGTTCACAATGGTGTGCAACAACACTGTCGGAATTGCAACCAGCAACCCGAGCACCGTAGTCACCAACGCACTGGATATACCGCCAGCCATTGTCTTGGGGTCGCCGGCACCGAAAATAGTAATCGCCTGAAAAGTTATGATCATACCCGTCACCGTACCCAGCAGACCCATCAGCGGCGCCACAGCGGCAATGATTTTCAACAGAGTTAGACCGCTTTCCAGCCGGGGAGTTTCCTTCAATACACCCTCGGAAAGCTTCAATTCCAGTGTCTCCGTATCCATGGTGGGGTTGTCCTCGTGTATCTTCATCACACGACCTAGAGGGTTATTCTCATTGGCCTTGTCACTCTTCAACTGCGCATTGACCTTGCTACCAACACCCGTCAGCACAATCATGCGATAAATCGCCAGCAAGAAGGCGAAAATACCCACTGCAGTAATGGCATAACCGACATAGCCTCCCTGATGCCAGCGCTCGACTAGCGACGGTGTATCGATAATTGCCGCCAGGAACGAACCACCGGTAGGGCCCGTAGGATCCACCCCGAAAGGATGCAAGCCGGTGGTGGCCGCAGCCAGATCTGCCGCCCAGCCGGTATAGGGCCCCGCGGGCTGTCGCGGTAACTCTCGTAGCGTACCGTTTTCGTAGCTCAAGTAGCTGCCATTGGTATCGACGATGTTGAACGCACCCACCCGCATAACCGGTCGTTCAGCGCGCTCACCCCCCGGCGATGAGACGTTTGCGGAGAAGGTGGTAACCATGCCGGTCTCACGAATCTCGCGCATCAGTTCAAACCAAACCTGCTCAATCTCCTCGATGCTGGGCAGCTCATCCGAGTTGCTCATCTTGGAGACCAGGTCGCGCAGGAACACTTCTCGATCGGGGTATTGGGCCGAGGCAAGTGATACTTCAAAGTTGGACGCGAGGTCACCCGCCGCAGAGGTGAGATGGCCAAACAACTCGGTCAGCGCACCCAATTTATCTTTCAACAGCTCCTGTTTGTTTGCGATCTCGATCTCGTTCTGTTCGAATGTGTTTTCCAGTTCGGTGGACAGGGCTTCCTGTCGGGCGCGTTCTTCCTCTGCACGTTGCAATTCCGCAGCCTGGTTTGCCTTATCATTGGCAAAGCGCTGTTCACGCTCTCTGTTTTCCCGCGCCGCCGCCGCCTGTCCCTGCTTTACGTATTGAAGCAGCTCATCCAGCGACTTCGCCTCTTGTGCCAGAACCTTACCGCCTGACAGCGACAGCAGACTGCACAGCATGATAGCAGCGCATTTCACGAATTTAACGCTCATCAGTTAGCCTCCGGCGCCGCGACGGGCATGCTCAACAACTCAATGGTGGCTTGCTTTTTCGCAATCCGAATACCCTTGCGAATGGCAGCGTTGTAGTCACCCGAGGGCAGCTCTACCCAGTTCCCTGCATCACTGTCCCAGGCGCCAGTCAGCGCGCCGTCAGTGGTCTGATAAACCAGCGCAATACGGCCGACCTGAAGGAAGTCCACCTCTCTTGGGGCGCCGTCGAGATCGATGGTGCCCTTGTAAGTGTCAATGCCACGTCCATACTGCAGCTCGATGTTGTAGGCCTCGAGCACCGCCCTGAACTTTTCCGCTACCGACACGTCGGTGCGGTCCAGGTTGTTGCGCAAAAACGCTATTCGCTGCAAGCGTTCCTCTTTGCGAAAGGGCACATCCAGCTCGACGAACTGCTCTAGACCATCAATCATACGAATGACCAGTGGGGTCATCTGCCGCGCAACTACCGTCGAGTTGTCGATGTTGCCCTCGATAACCTTGATGCGAGCCAATTGATTATCGATCTGCTTCTGTAATCGCTCGTTGTAGACCTTGAGACCATCCACCTGCTTGGTCACCGTTTTGTAGTCGCTCAGCAAATCGCGGGTTTCCTCCGCCAGTCGGTCAATCTTTTCCTGCGACTTCCTGGCGGCTGCGTTCTTGGATTTGCCCACCGCGAGGACGGAATCCAGTGTATTTGCCTGCACCGCCACCACGGAGCTCCCGAGGGCTCCCGCGGCGATCAGCGCAGCGATCAACACTCGTCGTAATCGATGCATAGTCATGAGGATAGTGCTTCCTAAAGTAAGCCAACAGAGGGGTTCAGAGCTACTTACACAAAATAGACCAGATTCTTGCTTTCTGTAGCGGAAAACTGATGCTGGTAAACCGCGCGGGCCAATTTAAACCAGTTGTGGTGTGTTTTCAATCAATGCGCTCCGGCGGCCAAAGGAAAATTCGGCGCTGGGTAGTTTCGTTACACTTTGTGTTGCGGAAATGTTGCAGGGTAACAACGTCGGGCGACAGCCCCCTAGCCGGACACGGCGCGCTCGAAGTGAACAATACTGTAATCGGGCTCACCGACATGCAATTCGCGGGAGGTCTCCCGCCACTGATCCCAATCGATCTCCGGCAGCCGGCTATCACCGTCAACGCTGGCATGGACTTCAGTTAAATACAGCCGGTCGGCCAGCGGCAGCGCCATACGATAGATGTCGGCGCCGCCGATCACCATGGCTTCATTTGCACTGCCGGCGGCCGCAAGTGGCGCCGCCAGTGCCAGTGCCGCAGCCAGAGAAGTCACCACCTCGATGCCCGCGCGGTGATATGCCACGTTGCGCGTAATGACGATATTGCAGCGTCCAGGCAGGGGCCGACCCATCGATTCAAAGGTCTTCCGGCCCATGATCACGGGCTTGCCCATCGTGACACGTTTGAAGTGTTGCAGGTCACCGGGTAACCGCCAGGGCAGGGCATTATCCCGCCCAATCACACCGTTTTCGGCCACCGCCACAATAATCGACAAGGTGCTCATGGCGCCATCGAATCACACCGCCACAGGGGCTGCAATATGGTCGTGAGGCAGGTAATCGACCAGTTGAAAATCCTCGAAGGCATAGTCATACATCGATTGCGGCCGCCGCAAGAATCCAAGACGCGGCAACGCACGGGGTTCCCGGGCGAGTTGCTGTCGCACTTGCTGGAGGTGGTTGCTGTAAATATGGGAATCCCCTGTACAGATAATAATCTCACCGGGCTCCAAGTCACACTGTTGCGCCAGCATATGAGTCAGTAGCGCAAGACTGGCCGTATTGTAAGGCAGACCAAGAAAAGAGTCGCTGGAACGGATCATCAGCTGCGCTGACAAGCGCCCGCCGGCGACGTAAAACTGGTACAACAAGTGACAGGGCGGCAACGCCATGCGGCCGGCCCGTACATTGTCCTGAGGGCTCAGCTTCTCATCAGGCAGGTATTCGACGTTCCAGGCATGAAAAAGTATACGGCGGCTATCAGGATTGTGCCGCAAACAGTCCACTACATAGTCGATCTGATTGATACAGTCCCCATCACGGGTTGGCCACGCAGTCCACTGGGCACCATACACAGGGCCGAGGTTACCCTCCTCTGTCGCCCACTCGTCCCAGATACTAACACCATGCTCCTTCAGCCATCGGATATTCGTGTCTCCGCTAAGAAACCAGAGTAACTCGCAGACAATACTCCTAAAATGCAGCTTCTTGGTAGTCAACAGCGGAAACCCCTCCGCCAGATCATGCCTGAACTGGCGGGCGAAAACCGATACAGTGCCCGTGCCCGTGCGATCGCCCTTTTGCACACCGTTGTCGAGTATGTCTTGCAACAAATCCAGGTATTGCCTCATTGACTCTGCCTTCCTTCCGTTTTGCCCAGTGCACCACTGACACTACCGTAGGCCGTAACAATGAGATAGACGCCCAGGGCGATCATTGGCAACGACAGCATCTGTCCGCGAGTCATCCAACCCAAAGCGAGATAGTCGATGTGGCCATCGGGCTCCCGATAGAACTCAACAAGAAAACGCACCGTGCCATACATCAGGGAAAAAACGCCCGACACCGCACGGGTGGGGCGGGGCCTTGCGGAAAACCAAGCCAAAACCACGAACATCAATACGCCCTCCAATGCAAACTGATAGAGCTGTGACGGGTGTCTCGTCAGCTGCAACGGATCGTTGGGAAAGACCATGGACCAGGACACGTCAGTGGCTCTGCCCCACAGCTCCTGCCCGATAAAATTTCCCAGGCGCCCCAGACCCAAACCCACAGGAACCAGTGGGGCCACAAAATCCATGAGCGGCCAAAAGGCGATATTGTGACGACGTCCGAACAGGTACATGGCAAACAATACGCCCAGGAAGCCGCCGTGGAAAGACATACCGCCTTCCCAGACTCGCATCACCCAGAGGGGATCATCCAACAGCTTTTCAAAACCATAGAAGAAGATGTAGCCGAGTCTGCCACCGGCCACCACACCCAACGCGGCATAAAAAATAAGATCATCAACCTGTTCCCGGCTCAAGGGAGACCAGCTGCGCCGGCTGCAGCGAGCAGCGTACCACCAGGCGAATGCCAATCCCGCCAGGTAGGTAAGGCCGTACCAGTGTATCTTCAGTGGCCCAAGGGAGAGGGCAACCGGGTCTATTTCAGGATAAGGCAACATGTGCAACCGGAGTCAGGGTCAGTTTTTCTATCGATCTCGATCCAAGCCGTGTGTGCTGCGTGACAACGCACTCTGGCCTCAATCAAGCAAAGCGGTATTATCATCCAGCTGCAGTGGTTTAACAATTGTTTCGCCTGGAGACAGCGTCTATGTGTCTGATCATCATCGCTCACCAGGTGGTTGCCAATTACCCGCTGGTCGTCGCCGCGAACCGGGACGAGTTTCACGCGCGTCCCACCCTACCCGCCGACTTCTGGCCAGACCAACCACAACTGCTGGCGGGCAGGGATCTGCAACAGGGGGGGACCTGGATGGGCATCACCCGCAACGGCCGTTTTGCCGCCGTTACCAATTACCGTGACCCGTCGAATGCATTCGCTGCACCCCGCTCCCGGGGCGACCTGCCCCTGGATTTCCTGATTGGCGAACAACCCCCGGGCAGCTATCTCGAGAGCCTTGCCATCCGGGCGACGGACTACGCGGGCTTCAACGTGCTGCTGGGCGATCACGACAGCCTCTGGTACTTCAATAACAGCGACCAAAAACCGCCCCGACCACTGTCACCCGGTATCTACGGCCTCAGCAACGCCGTGCTGGATACCCCCTGGCCAAAAGTAACACAAGGCAAAACGCGGCTGGCGGCTTTGCTAGGCCGGGGAACGCTGTCACATGATGCCCTTGCCAGCGTGGTCCAAGACAGGCGCCTGACAAGCCCGAAGTACCTCGCCAGTCTCGGCCTGCTTGGCGTTATGGACCCAGAGCTCTCGGCGCAGTTCATCGTCACCGACGCCTATGGGACGCGCTCGCGAACCACGCTCTGGACAGAAGCCACTCGTGTGCAATGGCAGGAGCAGAGCTTCAGTCCGGCGGGGACACCAGTGCATCAATGCACAACCGTGTTCACTCTGCAGCAGACATAGTGCCGCCGCTCTCAAGCCACAGGATTGTGGATGAAGTTCTCCATACCATGGTCAGCGAGAAAGCGATCCAAGCGGGCACTGATCTGATCACTGTTCTCCATACCCTTGACCTCTTGCAGCAGCTCACGCGCTTCCTCAAGGTGCAGGTTGAGCAAAGCCTTCTTAACTTTCGGCAAACTGGTCGCATTCATCGATAGCACGTCGTAGCCCATCGCCAACAACAGCACCGCAGCCCCCGGGTCCCCCGCCAACTCACCGCAAATTCCGATAGGGATGTCCTCGTCTCTGCTGGCCGACGCCAAATAGTCCAACGCTTGCACCACCGAGGGGTGAAGGGAGTGATACAAAGCCGCTACCTGCGGATTATTGCGATCCACCGCCAGCAGATACTGCGTCAAGTCATTGCTGCCCACAGACAAAAAGTCGACGCGCCGCGCCATTGCCCGTGCCTGCCCGATCGCCGCAGGCACCTCCACCATGACACCGATAGGCGGTAAGCGGCCCTGCAAACCTTCCTGCAATAGCTCCCGGTGAGCGCGATGTATCAAGTCCAACGCCTCATCGATCTCGGGGATGTTGCTCACCATCGGTAGCATGATGCGCAGGTTCCAAAGGCCCTCGTTGGCTTTGAGCATGGCCCGGATTTGCGCCAGGAAAATCTCCGGGTGGTCTAGCGTCACGCGAATGCCACGCCAGCCTAAGAACGGATTGTCTTCGTGAATAGGGAAATAAGGCAGGGCCTTGTCACCGCCGATATCCAGCGTGCGCATGGTCACCGGTCTCGGGGCAAAGGCCTCCAACTGCTCACGATAAATTTGCCGCTGCTCTTCCTCACTCGGAAAGCGGTCGCGGAGCAGGAACGGGATTTCAGTGCGGTACAGGCCAACGCCCTCGGCACCCTGCTCCAGTGAGCGCGCAACATCCACCATCAGTCCCGTATTGACCCACAGCGGCACACGCTGCCCGTCGAGAGTAACACAAGGCTCATCGCGCAGCGCTTCCAGATCGCGCGACAAGGCGGTGTCTTCGTCCAGCACCTCCTGAAAACGCTGCTTGATCTCGGGCAGCGGATTGAGGTGCACCGTGCCATTGTAGCCGTCGATAATGACGTCGCGGTCTTGCAATCGTGTATAGGGTAGGTCCACCGCACCCATGACCGTCGGTACACCCATCGCCCTAGCCAAAATCGCCACATGGGAACTGCCCGAGCCCATGACCGAAATCAGTCCGACGAGCTTATCGCGGGGCACTTCACCCAGTGAGGTGGCGGTTAATTCCTCCCCGACCAGGATCGTGTTTTCCGGATAAAGCCGCTCTTCCTGGCTCGCTGCCTGCAAGTAAGCTAGTACTCGCGTACCTAAATCCTTAACATCTACAGCGCGCTCCTTAAGATAGCTGTGCTCCATACGCTCGAAGTGACGAATGTGTTCAATCATCACCTGGCTGAGGGCGCCCTGCGCCCAGTGGCCTGCTTTAATGAGGCTGACTACCTCGGCGCCAATGGTTGAATCGTCGAGAATACCGAGATAGACATCGAATAATGCATGGTCTTCCGGGCTAAGCTCGCCGCCAAGCTTGTCTGATACCAACTGAATATCTCGGCGCACGGCATCGAGTGCTTCGCGAAAGGCGCGCACCTCTGCGCGCCGATCCTCGCCCTTCTTTGGCGGCACGGAATACAAGTCGGCCCCTGGTGACACCACTACTGCTGTGCCGATAGCAATACCCTGAGCCCCCGGCACCCCCACGACCTTCGCCGGCTCGGCCCCACCGAGTACCTCCGCCTCGAGCACGCCAGTCACCTGGGCATGAGCAATCACGCCGGCCAGTTGTGCAGACAGCGTCACCAAGAAAGCCTCATCACTTTCATCAAATCGGCGACTCTCAGCTTGCTGCACGACCAACACCCCCAACACCTCGCGTTGATGAATAATGGGTACTCCGAGAAAAGCGTGGAAATGCTCTTCTCCGATACCGGGCAGAAAGCGGAAACTGGGGTGGGTTTCTGCCTCCTCCAGGTTTACCGGCTCACCACGCGCCGCCACCAATCCAACCAGTCCCTCGCCCGCCTCCAGGCTGGCAACGCCAACCAAGTCCGGGTTCAGTCCCTCGGTTGCCCGGAACATGAGCCGCCCCGTCCCCTGGTCACGCATATACACACTGCAGACCTGGGTATTCATGGCCTCGCGAACCCGCTGCACGGTAATGCCAAGTGCCTGGTTCAGCCCGCCCGCAGCGTTAACCTCTTGAACAATATGTCGCAGGGTTTCGAGCAAAACTCAGTTACCTTCGACCTTGCGGGTGAAGCGGCCCAGGGGCGCAGCCAATTCCATCATGGCTTGGCGATAGACGTCGCGCTTGAAGGCAATCACTTGGTTCAGCGGATACCAGTAGCTGACCCACTGCCAACCGTCGAACTCCGGCTTGTCATTCAGGTTGAGCTTTACTGCCCGATCATCCTCGAGCAGACGCAACAGGAACCATTTCTGTTTTTGGCCAATACAACGTGGCTTTTGCCCCTCGCGGATATACCGTTTGGGCAGCCGATAACGCAGCCACCCGCGGGTTGAAGCCAGTACCTCCACCGCGTCGCGCTGTAGCCCAATCTCCTCATACAGCTCCCGATACAAGGCATCCTGCGGCGACTCATTGGCACTGATCCCGCCCTGTGGAAACTGCCAGGCATCCTGACCACCGACGCGGCGAGCCCATAACAGCTCACTACGATCGTTCGTCAACATAATGCCCACATTCGACCGAAATCCATCTGAATCAATCACTTGAGCAAGCCACCTATGCTTCGATTCGGCTATTGTTCCACAATTCAGGTGCCCTGAGAAATTTACTATCGAGGACCCTGCCGTTATGCTGGCTGTCGCTTCTGCAGGATTGTGGTTGTGGCACTGGCAATATTCGACTTAGACAATACGCTCATAGGCGGTGATAGCGACCACCTTTGGGGCCAGTTCGTCTGCGAGCGGCAACTCGTCAACGATCAGGATTTCAGGCGTCGCGCGGACCAGTTTTACGCCGACTACGCAGCGGGTGCACTCGATATCGACGCCTATGTTCGCTTCGCCCTGAGCCCGCTGGCTGGTCGCGCGAGGGAAGACATTGACGCTTGGCACCGCGAGTTTATGAAGAGCAAAATTAATCCGATCATGCTGCCGCGTGCCACTCGCCTCCTCACCGATCACCGACAGCAGGGGCATGAATTGTTAATCATCACCGCCACCAACCGTTACATCACTGCACCTATCGCTCGCGCGCTCGGCGTGGACGAGCTGATAGCCTGTGAAGGAGAGGTAGTGAACGGCGTTTATACCGGTGAACCTATCGGGGTGCCCTCATTTCAGCAGGGAAAAGTGACTCGACTCATGGAATGGCTAAACGGACGCGATACTACCCTCGAGGGCGCATACTTTTATAGCGATTCGCACAACGACCTGGCCTTGTTGGAACTCGTCGATACGCCAGTGGCAGTCGACCCGGACGAAAAGCTGCGCGCGCATGCCCAGGCGCGGGGCTGGCCAATCATCTCTCTGCGCTAATCCCCTGCGGGTCCCCGGTATACCTCTCTAGCTTTTACGCAGACACAGTGTCTTGAGGTACTCGGTCTCGGGTATCGCCGGGTGAATAGGGTGATCTGCAGCCTGCCCGCGCTGATCCACCAAACGCACTTGGCAACCGACACGCACGGCGGCTTTTTGCACGGCCGAGATCAACTCAGCCCGAGATAAGTGCATTGGACAGAAAGCGGAAACGAGCAATCCACCCGCTTTGAGCAGGTGCAGCGCCAATTCATTGATCCGGCGATAGGCCGCCGCGCCTTTTTTTAACTCTTTTCGGCGCCGAATAAATGCTGGCGGGTCGAGAATGACGACGTCGTAACGCTCACCAGCGGATCGTAATTCCGCCATGCTGCATCCATAGGCCGCTGCTCAGCAAGTGCGCATAACAGGGACTGGGGCTCCATAAAGGCACTGCCCCGAGGAGGGCGCCATCAGCACTGCGTACACAGGCCAGCTCACCCACAGCAACGCCGCCCAGGGGTGAGCGTTGGCTATCGACCTCATTGGCATATACCCACACAAGCCCCCCCGGCAAGCGGCGGTCAGCACCCTGGCGCAGGAACACGTCAATCACGCAGGCATCCAACGACTCGAGGTGTTCTACTCCTCGTCACACTGCTGCTGATAATCCTCAGAGGACATCAACGCATCAAGCTCAGCGGTATCAGCGGGTTGCAGCTTGTAAAACCAACCGTCATTGTAGGGGTCGGTGTTAACGATCTCCGGCGCATCTTCCAGCTGCGTGTTAATTGCGACGACCTCACCCGCAACCGGCGCATAGATATCTGACGCAGCCTTCACCGATTCAACCACCCCGGCTTCATCCGAGGCCGCTAATTGCGCACCACACTCCGGCAACTCCACAAATACTACATCACCCAGCGCTTCCTGAGCGTGATCAGTAATACCCACTGTGATGCTGCCATCCGCCTCTAGACGCGCCCATTCATGCGTGCTGGCATATCTGAGTTCACTGGGCGTCTGGCTCATAGCGATTCCTCTGCTGGTGGGGCGGGTCGTAACAGCCGACCCATTCTAACCACCCACCGCCGAAAAACAATCTCTCGCCAGAATGCGGTATCAGCGCAGTCCCATGGCGTACTGCATCAGCCTCTGTTTCAAAGGCAACATCTGGTCCACGGCGCGCATGCCCGTGTTGCGTAACCAGCGCAACGGCAGCGACTCCTGTTCGAAGAGTCGCTTAAAGCCGTCCATCGCGGACATCATCAAGAGATTTTCTGCCTTGCGCTGGCGCTGGTAACGCCGCAGCAACTCAAGCTGGCCAGGCCGCACTCCTTGCCGGGTCCCCCTCAGCACCTCGCGTGCGAGGGCAGCGACATCGAGCAGCCCCAGGTTGATGCCCTGGCCGGCGAGAGGGTGAATCGTATGGGCAGCATCGCCGACCAGAGCAATCCCCGCTTGCACATAATCCACCGCGTGGCGTTGTCGCAGCGGAAAGGACAATCGTTGCGAGCTGTCTACTACGTCACCGAGCCGCCATTCAGACGCACGCCCCAATGCGTCGCAGAACGCGGTGTCATCAAATGATAGTACCTCATCGGCGCGCTCTTCTTGCATTGACCACACTATGGAGCAGAAGTGCTTGCGCTCCGTCCCCGGCAGTGGCAACAAGGCCAAAGGCCCGCCGGGCAGGAAACGTTGCCAGGCCGTCGCCTCGTGGGGACGTTCCACTTGCACGGTTGCCACCACCCCACGGTGACCGTAATCCCATTCCCGCGTGCGAAAATCCATCATCCCGCGCACAGGAGACAGGGCGCCATCGGCGGCAACCACGAGGTCAGCCTGCAGGGCGCCCCCGCCGTGCAATGCCAGCGCCATATGTCCGGACGACACGCGCGTGATGGATGCAAGAGCGGTCTGGCTGAACACATGGATATCACCGGCAGCACAGGCCCGCTCGATTAGCGCGCCAACGATGGCACGGTTTTCAACAACAGTTCCCAGCGCCGGGGTATCCACCTCTGACCGGTCAAATTCAATCTGACCAGTGCCCTCCGCATCCCAAACGGTCATATGGTGGTAGTTACAACTGCGGTATGCGGCTATCGTCTCCCACACACCCAGCTGATCCAGCAAAGCCCTTGAGCGCGGCGCCAGGGCACTGACTCTGGGATCAAAGTGCCGAACAGACCACTGTGTGGGCAAGGCCGGCTGTTGGACCTCCCGAGCCTCAACCAGGGCAATAGAGAGACCCTCACCCGTCAGCGCCAACGCCAGCGCGCCACCAGCGATACCCGCACCGATAATCGCGACATCAAATGCCAGCGAGTCAGCCACCTGTGTGCCCACGCTGTGCCAGCCCTGCAGCGCGGCGCACAAACTCCCGTTTCACCCCTGGCAGGATGTCCAGCCCCGCCAGGGCAAGATCGCGACCCATACCCAAAACCAAGTCCCGCTGCATGAAGAGCGACGGAACAACATCGCTAAACTGTATCGCCCTGTCCTGATCAGCGCGCTGCCTGCACTGATAACGCTGCAAAGTAGACAGGTCACCCAACGAACAACCATTGGCGATGCCTTCTGCAAGGACACGCCCTAGTTCGGCTACATCGCGCAGCGCGAGATTAAAACCCTGCCCAGCCACGGGATGTAAGGCATGGGCTGCATTACCCATCACAACAACACCCTGTCGCACCTGCTCATACGAACGCAATAAGGCGAGAGGGTATTGCTGTCGTGCACCCACCTGCAGCAAGCGTCCTAAGCGGTAACCGAAGCGGGCCTGCAACTCATGCAGGAACACCTGTTTAGAGCAATCCACCAACTGTAACGCTCGCGAAGGCGGCAGCGTCCATACCAGTGCACTGCGGTGTTCATCGCTGTCCGTCGGTAACAAAGGCAACAGCGCTAACGGGCCCTCATCGGTAAAACGTTCAAAGGCACACCCCTGATGCGGTTTGGCGGAGGTCACGTTCGCTACCAGTGCATGTTGGTCATAGTGTTTTTCCCTGACAGACACCCCTAACTGCGCCCGCAGTGCTGAGTTTGCACCGTCGGCCACCAGTAGCAGAGTGGTAGTCAGTTGACCTACCCCACCCTCCAGGCCAAGCTTGACTCCGGCCTGCCCGACCGCGACATCCGTGACTTTGGCGGGGCTCATCATTTCAATCCGATCACTACGATACAGCCCCTGTATCAGGGATTGGCCCAACCACGCGTTCTCAACCACATAACCCAGTGCCGGCCATGCATAGTCTTGCGCGCGCATCAGTGAACTGCCAAAGCGCCCGCGACTGGACACATGGATACTCTCGATAGGACACAGCCACTCGGATACCCCTTCCCAGAGGCCCATTCCCTCATAAATCAGCTGTGAGCTATAACTCAGCGCAGTGGATCGGGCATCAAAGGACGGGTGATAATCCGGCGCGCGGTTTACCGCTGGCCTGGGAAACTCAATCCCTTCCACCAACAGAATGGTGGTGTCAACTGGCAACCGCGTATCCAGCTGCAGGGCCAGACTGGCACCAACCATGCCACCACCAGCGATAACAATGTCGAAGTGCGTTGACATCACTCAGGCTGCCATCAGCGCCTCAATCTCCTCTATAGTCTTTGGCGCCCCCGACGACATGATCTCGCTACCAGTGTCAGTAACGATCACATCATCCTCGATCCGAATGCCGATGCCGCGCCATTTTTTTGCAACTCGGGTATTGCCAACGGGAACATACAATCCTGGTTCCACAGTCATGACCATGCCAGGCTCCAGCACACGCCATTGCTCTGCTACGCGGTAGTCTCCAACATCGTGCACATCGAGGCCCAACCAGTGACCGACGCGGTGCATATAGAATTCACGGTAAGCCTTGCGCTTAATCAGACTGGAAACTCGGCCACGCAGCAAGCCGAGCTCCACTAAACCCTCGGTCAGCGCAGTGACGCTGGCATCATGGGGCTGATTCCAATGATTGCCCGGTTTCACCTGATCGATTGCCGCCTGCTGCATGTTCAGGACCAATTCATAAAGTACGCGCTGCTCTTTGCTAAACCGTCCATTCACCGGAAAGGTGCGGGTTACGTCCGACGCGTAATACTCCAGCTCGCAGCCCGCATCGATCAATACCAGTTCCCCATCCCTTAACTTGTCACCGTTGTCAGTGTAGTGCATGACACAGGCATTAGCGCCACTGCCGACAATACTGGGATAGGCAGGAAAGCGCGCACCTCTCTGTGCAAATTCATATTGCAATTCGGCCTCGAGTTGGTATTCGTACATGCCCGATTTGCACCGCTGCATCGCTCGGCAATGGCCTCGCGCGGAGATATCCGCCGCCTTGCGCATCAGACGCAACTCCGCCGCACTCTTATACAAACGCAATTCGTGCAACATATGATCAAGGTCGGTAAATTCTCCAGGGGGCACGGCGCCAGACGCTTCCTGGCTACGAATCTGGTTTACCCAGCCCATAATCTGGCGGTCAAATTCTGTGCGGCGGCCTAGGGAGTAGTAAACACGATCCCGACCCTCCAACAATCCCGGGAGAATTTCATCAATATCGCTAACGGGAAAGGCATCATCCGCTCGATACAGTTCGCACATGCCCTCCGGCCCCGCGCGATTACCGTGCCAGAGTTCCTGTCCACTGTCGCGCTCGCGACAAAACACAACAAACTGGCCATGCCGGCGGCCAGGTATAAGAACCAGCACCGCGTCGGGCTCAGTAATGCCAGACAGGTAGTAGAAGTCACTGTCCTGACGAAAGTGGTAGGTCGTGTCCCTGCTCCTTAGTTGCTCACTGGCAGAGGGAACAATGGCGATACTATTCGGCTCCATAAGGGCCATGAGATGTTTACGCCGACGGTTGTATTCGGCCATGCTGATAATCATATTGTCACTCGCTGCTGTTCTACTCCCTTACTACTGCAAGGATTTATGATCGCCCAAGCCATCCTCCCCATCTGCGTCCCCATCAGAATCATCCAGGAAAATGTTTATGACGGCGACGCGCAGGTACTCTACCAATTCAGCATAATGCCCTTCCGCATCATCTGCGCCTTCATCCTCGCCGACCTCTACCTGGGCAAATGCGGCGATATCGCGAAGCGCCTCGTTGCTGGGCGGCGACAGTGTCGACCCTCCCTTTTCGTCACTGGCAGCTTCGAAGGCAAACCCTGACAGGAATCCGTTGCACCAATCACTGAGGGCCTCGACACGCTGAGCCAGTTCGACATCATCGCTTGGCAGCAACGGGGTAAACCGGAAGTCATCATCGCGCAAGGCTGCGCCCACTAGGGTATACATTTGCACGACACAGTCAGCAAGTTCACCGTGAGCGTGCAAACCCAGAACATCCGCCAGAGCATCCAGTCCATACTCCGGCTCAACGTTAGCGCCGCCGCTCTGCAATCCACACAGGCAACCCTCTATTTGGGACGGTGATACCAGCCCACCCTGCTCTAGCAAGTGGTTGGCGATCTCATCAAAATTTAGGGCCGGAATCTCGTCCAATGCCTCATCGTACATCGAAGTGCTCTCCTTCCGGGAGGCCGCGCCCCGACGCGGCTGAAGTAAACGCGAATTGTACTGTAAGAAACTGGCAGGCTATTGATATGTATGCATTTTGCTCCGTTGACCTCAATGCAATCGGCCTCTATAGTAGGCCATCGAAAAGAACTATCCAAGTAACCATGGCCACCAACCCTATCAAGGAACTGGAAAAAAAAATCGATGAGTTGATCTTGCTGTGCAAAGAGCTCAACATGGAAAATGGTGCGCTGAAAGCCGAGATAGCAGGCTGGCAGGACGAGCGTAAGGATCTCATAGACAAAAATGAGCTAGCGCGATCCAAGGTAGAGGCTATGATCGATCGCCTGCGTTCAATGGAGTGACAAGTATGAGCGCCTCTAATACCGTGACTGTGAAAATTCTCGACAAAGATTACCAGGTTGCCTGCCCAGAAGAACAAGAAGCGCAGCTGCAAACATCTGCCAAGTACCTCGATAAGCAGATGCGGGTCATTCGTGACTCTGGCAAGGTGATAGGACTGGAACGCATTGCCGTGATGGCTGCTTTGAACATTGGCTATGAATTGTTGCAAGCCTCCGATAGCGCTGCAGCCGCACAACCTAACGGCGATTCAGTCAAACGCATCAACGGTAAACTCGACGCCGCCCTGCACGACCTGCGACAACTTGAAATCGGCTAATAGTCGACGGCCCTCATCACATCGTATCCTTCTTTTCAACGTCGTCCCACACGCGTTATTTGGGCTATACTTGAACCGGGTCCCTGGTGTATTCGCCAGACTTACAGCTCCTGAGCCGATATTGTGTACCCGGGGGCTTCTCGTATCTGTAGGTGTGCATGTCCGGCAGTGGCCGGAAAGCCTGATACAGGTCAGAGGCCGCCACCTTGAGCCATCGGGTTCAAGGGCAGTTTTGTCAGCGGTACGCCGGGAACCCCTTCCTAATCATGGAAAATACCCCAACAACAAAAGTCGAATTGCGCAAGTTACTGCGACGCCGCAGAAACAACCTGAGTCCCTCTCAGCAGTGCGCTGCGGCTCAGTCACTGATCGCTTCGGCGACGCAAGTACCGGGCTCGGCGACGGCGGAAAACATCGCCCTCTACCTCGCCACAGATAATGAAATCGAGACGACACCGCTCGCATCCAGGTTAAGAGCGCAAAATAGCACTTTGTACCTGCCAGTAATTACTGGCAATGGCACATTATATTTCGCCCGTTGGGATAACTGCGCAGCTCTGGTAGAAAACCGCTACGGCATACCTGAACCGCCAACGACGTCTGAACTCCTTGACGCAGCACAGCTGGATATCATTTATTTACCGGTCGTGGGTTGGGATAAATTTGGCACCAGACTAGGCATGGGCGGGGGCTTTTATGATCGTAGCTTGGCCAACAATCAGGCGACCCGGAAAGTGGGGCTGGCACACGAATGCCAGTACATTGAGGCGCTGCCCAGGGACAGCTGGGATGTCAGCCTCGACTACATTGCAACGGGCACGGCCCTTTACCGCAACAAGGGACAAGGGCAAGAGTTGGACATACTATTCAGTGAAGATAACACCGGCCTGTAACTCGGAGGCCGGATCTGCGACGGAATGGTTGGCCGCCAGCGGCAGCAGTAAGGTTAGCAACAAGCCCACCGCAAACGAGGCCGCCAAAAGGAGCACTACATCAGGTCTACCATTCACTACGTTGTCCCACTGCTAATCGCACCCCACGCGTAGATATGGGGCGACCCTGTCAATGCGCACGCTTCGTCGTTGCTTGCTTAATTTTTCTTAGACTGAGAATACTATCCCAGCTTTCATAAAAATAAAACCCCTCGACCAGCCTTGGTAGATCCTTACAGCACTTCGCGGGTCTGCCTAACCGCCAAGGTAGAGCTGGTAGGCCGGGTTGCCCGTTTCATCAGAGTAGGGAAAACCGATCCGATCCAAAACGCGCTGCAGTTGCCGCCGCTCTGACATCGGCACCTGGATGCCAACAAAAATGCGGCCATAAGCCGCGCCGTGATTGCGATAATGAAACATCGAAATGTTCCAACGCTGGCCCAGTCCGGAGAGGAATTTAGATAAAGCGCCAGGGCGCTCAGGGAATTCAATGCGATAAACTCGCTCGTCTATCAATTCGACCGGAGCGTGGCCACCAACCATGTGACGCACATGCAGCTTGGCGACTTCATTGTCCGTCATGTCCACCGTTGCGTAGCCTTTTTTTTGCAGCTCGAAGAGCAAACTCGCCAAGTCATCACCCCCAGGTGTAACAGATAGGCCTACGAATACCTGCGCCGGGCTCGCACCGCTATACCGGTAGTTAAACTCCGTGATATTGCGCTTACCCAGTACACGACAGAAGCGCTTAAAGCTGCCCGGTTGTTCTGGAATAGCAACGCTGAGAACCGCCTCTCGGTGTTCGCCGATCTCAGAACGCTCAGAAATATAGCGTAGGCGATCGAAGTTAGTGTTCGCTCCGCTAACAATAGCCAGCAGAGTCTCGTCGTACGCGCCATGATCTTCGACGTACTTCTTTAGGCCCGCCAGCGCAAGAGCGCCGGCGGGCTCTGCAATACTGCGCGTATCCTCGAAAATATCCTTGATAGCAGCACACATCTCATCAGTGGAAACCGTGATAACGTCAGATACCGTGCGACGGATGATGCGAAAGGGCTCCTTACCGACCTGGGCCACAGCACAACCGTCGGCGAATAAGCCTACTTCCGACAGTGTCTCCCTTCGCCCCTTCCGCATAGCCAACTGCAGACAGGCCGCATCTTCCGGCTCCACGCCGATAATCCGCGTCTCCGGCCAAACGTAGTTGATATAGGCGGCAACTCCGGCAAGCAGTCCACCGCCGCCAACAGGCACAAACAACGCGTCCAGTGGAGACTGATGCTGTCGAACAATTTCCATACCCACGGTGCCTTGTCCGGCGATTACATCCGGGTCATCGAAGGGATGAACATACGTTTGGCCCTTGTCTGCGGCGACCGCCCTGGCGTGAGTTGCGGCGTCATCATACGAGTCACCATGCAGAACTACACGCGCGCCCAAACTGCGTACCGCATCTACCTTTATTTGCGGGGTGGTCCTCGGCATGAAAATGGTCGCTTTGGCATCCAGCGCACGAGCCGCCATCGCTACACCCTGTGCATGATTACCCGCCGAAGCGGTGATCACTCCGGCATCGAGCTGCTTGCTGCTCATACGACTCATTTTACAGTAAGCACCGCGCAGCTTGAATGAGAAAACCGGTTGCAGGTCCTCGCGTTTTAGCCAGACCCGGTTACCCAGACGGCGCGACAGTAGACTGGCCTTGTGAATAGGCGTTTCCCGCGCAACGTCATAGACGCGCGCATCGAGAATGCTTTTGATATACGACTCGGGCATGTACCGGGCCTCTGGTCGGTATTCCAACTATCCATCATAGATGAGCATGCAGTGATTTCCAGCCATGGCATTCGCGGCTTTTCTATCAGCCCCGCAGCACCATACCCTATACTGGAGTGAACACGATAAATTTGATCGATACAGCAGATAACAGCAGCCGACTTGATTGAGGGGGTGCACGATATGACACAGGACGAATTGAAACAGGCCGCAGCAGCAGCGGCACTTGATTACGTTCAGCCAAAGTTGGACAACAATACCGTGCTAGGCATTGGCACCGGCTCCACTGCAGAACTGTTTATAGAGGCGCTTGCACGAATCAAGGGTCAGCTCAACGCGACAGTTGCCAGTTCCGAAGCGTCAGCGAGGCGGCTGAAGAGCCATGGTATCCCTGTCTACGAGTTAAACACTGTCAATTGCGTGGATTTTTATGTGGACGGAGCAGACGAAAGCAATCGCGCCCTGCAGTTAATTAAGGGAGGCGGTGCAGCCTTGACGCGGGAGAAAATTTTGACGGCAGTGGCGGAAGAATTCATCTGTATCGCGGATGAAAGTAAGCTGGTTCACACTCTGGGCAACTTTCCACTGCCCGTAGAGGTGATTCCCATGGCACGCAGTTACGTGGCACGAGAGCTAGTCAAACTGGGCGGGGATCCGGTCTACCGTGAGACAGTCATTACAGACAACGGCAATGTCATTCTCGATGTGCACAACTTCCCAATTCCCCAACCACTGGCAATGGAGAAGCGGATCAACAACATTACCGGCGTCGTGACCAATGGGCTCTTCGCCCAAAAACCAGCAGACTTGTTGCTACTGGGCACTACCGAAGGAGTGAAAACTCTTCGCACCGAGTGAGTCGAGTCACGTACCGACTGTCGTACTAACGCAGCCTAAAAAGGTTGCTGCGATATAAGCTAGGCATCACGTATCAAAAATCTTGCCCGGATTCATAATACTGTGGGGGTCAAATGCCTTTTTAATCTGCCGCATAATGTCGATTTCCAGTTCAGATCGACTGAAATGCAGATCATTTTTTTTCACTAGGCCTACCCCATGCTCTGCGGATATACTGCCTCCAAAGCGCTGCACAACGGCGAAAATGCTCTGGCTGACTTCCTCGCAGCGCCTGTGAAATGTATCGGCGGGCATGTCTTCTGGCTTCAGGATATTCAGATGCACATTGCCGTCTCCGATATGGCCGAACCAGATAATTTCGAAGCCGGGATAGTGTGCTGTCACCACAGCATCGATCTCCGCCAGAAACTCCGCGCTGCGGGAGGTCACCGTCGATATATCGTTTTTGTAGGGCGTCCAACGCGCGATCGTCTCGGTGATATCTTCCCGCAGACGCCACAGGGATGCTTTCTGAGCATCACTCTGGCTGATAACACCCGCCTGTACCCAACCACGGGAAACGCAATCCTCATACAGGCTCAAGGCCACATCTCTTGCGCTACTGTCGCTTAACTCAAACTCCAGTAAAGCATAAAATGGCGCAGGCCTTTCGAGGGGACGCTGCCGATCCCCTTGCGCTAGCACCCTGAGCATAGCGGCCTCAGAGAAGAACTCGAACGCGGTAAGTGCCATTGTGTCACGACAGGTATCGAACACCTGCGTGATTGACTGGATATCCGGTGTAGCTAATAACATCACCGCCGTTGCAGGCTGCGCCTCTGCCAGACGCATGGTCGCTTCAACAACAATACCGAGTGTACCCTCTGCACCGATCACCAGGTGTCGCAGGTCATACCCGGTATTGTTCTTAACCAGTCCCTTGTTCAAGTCAAGCAGCTCACCTCGACCATCTACCAATTTCACACCTGCTACCCAGTCGCGCGTCATACCGTGGCGAATGACACGGATACCTCCGGCGTTGGTGGCAATATTGCCACCAATCCGGCTGGAACCGCTGGCGGCGAAATCGACGGGATAGGACAGACCGCGTTGCATAGCGAAAGCCTGCAATTGCGCGGTCAAAACACCGGCACCGCAGCGCACCGTGCGATCTACCCGATTGAATGCATCAATGGTATCGAGCCTGTCCAACGCGAGTATGAGTTCGCCTTTTCGCGCGACAGCGCCCCCACTTAGCCCCGTGCGACCACCGGATGGCACAATCGCCACATTCCGAGTCACCGCCAGCTGCACAATCGCCTGCACCTGCGCAGCGCTGTCAGGCAGCAGTACCGCAGCAGGGTCAGGTGCATACAGGCTTGTCCAATCCGTACCATAATGTTGCAGGGAATTGGCGTCAGTGAGAACTCGCTCTGATCCGACGATATCTTGCAAGGATGACAGCAACGCGTTATCGATAGCGGACAAGAGGGCGCCTCCTTGACGCGCTAATGCCAGAATCAAACCTCCTCTAGTGTAGCACGCGAAGGGTCACAACTATCCAAGCGGTATTTTTGCACCCTCTGTGCCATTTTCGCTGCATTTCGCAGATGATAGATTAGCGTCAAGAATTGGAATGGGTGGGTGAGCCTATGCTGCCGGTCGCAGCAATCAAGGGCCATCATGCGTTACAAAAAAGAAGCGGGCAATGGATCATGCCCCGAGCGGCGCGCTTCATTAATACACAAACTGCACAGTAGTTATTCAGGGGCGATCATGCAGAACAAAACGGGCTTTAAGGTCAGTACGTTGTCCGCCGCCGTCGCATCGGCTTTGATCAGTGGACCCGTGTCATCTCAAGGTGCCGGGCTGGAGGAAGTCGTCGTAACAGCCACACGACGGGCCGAATCCATCCAGGATATTCCCATCAATATTACTGCCATCAGCAGCCAACTGATCGAGCGCCAACGGCTTACCGACCTGTCGGACATTGCAAGGATTGTCCCTGGTCTCACGCTGATCGACCAGGGCCCTCGCAGTGGCAATATTCTTACGATACGAGGGCTCTCTGCGAGCTCAATTACGGCAACTGATGGCGATAATAATGGCGGTGGACTGGTAGGCACCTATGTCGGTGAAATTCCTCTTTACATTGACCTCAGGCTGAATGACCTAGAACGCGTAGAAATACTGCGCGGCCCGCAAGGCACTTTGTATGGTGCAGGAACGCTGGGCGGCGCGGTTAGATACATTCCAAATAGGCCGCAGGCGGACACGCTCAGCTATGAGTTTCGCGGTGATGTTTATGCCCTGGATGAGTCCAATGATGCCGGCTATGAGGCCGGTGGCACTGTCAATGTGCCATTAATTGACGGGACACTCGCCGTACGCGCGTCTCTAGACTACCTCAACGACCCGGGCTTTATCGATTATCCCTACCTGGTGCAGGAGGCCGGCGTATCCTATCCAGACCCCCTCCCTGACTTTCCCGAATCCTTGGATCGCGAGGCCAATGTGCGTAGCAAGGATGATGTCAATGACGAGGACACCTGGTCCGGGCGCCTGGCGCTGCGTTACGCCGGCGATTGGCTGGACGGCACTCTAAGTTACTACTACCAGGACCAGAAGGTCGGTGGACGCCAGATCAATCAACGATTAGGTTTTGGCACTGGCAAGTATGAGTCGGCAAATCGCTTCAAGGAACCCAATAAGCGCAAGAACGAATTGCTCGCATTGGAACTGGTTGCCGACCTTGGCTTCGCCGAGCTGACGTCCGCCACCGGCTATTCGGAGTATTCCGAAAAAGGACAGCGAGACCAGACCGATCTATTACTGGAACTGGAACTCTCCTATGAGTTCTTCCCGCAGTTTTCCGCCTTTACCCGAGAGGATGGCAACGAGGATACCTTCACTCAGGAGCTGCGACTGGTGTCGACATCAGAAGGCCCCTGGAACTGGATCGCCGGCGCCTTTTATTCCAAGTTCAAGCTCGACACCCTGAGCCAGGAATACGCACCCAATTATGAGGAGTTCTTGACGGGAGAGCCCGGGCCCAATGCGCTAGAGTACGAGGAAAAACTGAAACAGGAGGTCGAAGAGACCGCGATATTTGGAGAGGTGGGCTACAACATCACTGCAAAGTGGCAGGTCACCGTGGGTGCCCGTTGGTTCAAGTTCGATGACGATGCCAAAAGCCGCGTTACTCTTCCCATCGCAGAGCGCGTTTTCGGGGAGCAGCCATTCGACGGTGCCAATAGTACCGATGATGACGATACCGTATTTAAGTTCAATACATCCTACGATTTTACTGACGACATAATGAGCTATCTCACCATCAGCGAGGGATATCGACTGGGTGAGGTCAACGCGGTAACGCCCTGCCCAGATCCCTTGCCAGTCGACAGACAGCTTGTTTGCGCCCTGCCGGACGAACAGAAAGTGAAGTCCGATACCAGCATCAACTATGAAATAGGTTTGCACTCGCAGTTCAGCGATGCTGTGCTGCTTAACGCCTCAGTGTATTACATAGAATGGGATGACATTCGTCTTGAGACATCAACAGAGAATGGCTTCTTCCCTATCAGTACCAACGGTGATGGCGCAGAAAGCAAGGGCATCGAGATCGAAGCAACCTGGTTTATTACACCGGACTGGTACCTGCAGGGCTCCTACGCATATACTGACGCGGAGTTGTCGGACTTTGCACCCGGCATTGTCGATGGCGAGGACGCATTCGCTGGCGATCGTCTCCCTGGCACACCTAAGAACCAAGGGTTCCTAGCAACCAATTATACCATCCCGCTCAATAACGGCTCGGACATTGACCTATACTACTCCGTCGTTGGCCAGAGCAACGTCTACACCAAGGTCGGCAATCGTAATTTCGGTGAGTCCCTTGGAAGCTTTTTTCTGCACTATGCGGCGGCAACCTGGAATCGGGATGCATGGCGAATCTCACTGTACGTGCAAAATCTATTCAACGAATACGCGATCACGGGTGTGCGCAGGGATACCAGCACGTTCAGACAGGTGGGCCTATTTGACCTGAGCCGGCGCTACTTTCAAAACGTGGTGCGCCCGCGGCAGATTGGCCTCAATATCGTTTACAATTTTGAAGAATAGCTTTTCTCTGTGCTAAATCAGGGCGCTTCGGCGCCTTTTTTTATGGTCCAGATTTCCTGCTATGAAGGGCAGTGTCCGAAAGCATAAAATACTTATTGATGACAACAAACCCAAAAATATCGAACCATCACAAAGCCGCCCAACAGGCCATGGGGCGCGGGCAGCTGCGGGCAGCCCATCAACACTGTCTTGCGATATTAAAGCTCGATCCGTCGTTTGCAGACGCATGGTTTCTGTGCGGTCTGATTGCGGCCAACAACGGTTTGCCGGGAAAGTCAGTGGAGATCATCGAGAAAGCCGTGAGCCTCGCACCTGACAATCCAGAGTACCTAGCTGAGCTTGGTAAACAAATGCTCGCGAATCAGCAGCCGGAACGCGCATTGGAAGCAGCAGAAGCGGCACGCGCATTATCACCATCAGGTCCGCCTACGCTTGCGACACTCGGCACAGTCTTCAGTTACCTCGGAGAACATCACAAAGCACTGAATTGCTTCGAACGTGCCTCCGATTACCTCGCGGGCAGGTCGGGGACATCAGCGGGCCTGTCTCACAAGTGGCGCTCTGAACTCAGCTTCAACTTGGCTGCAGAGCTGCAGTTCGCTGGGCGCTTTGATAAGGCGGAGGAGGCTTATGAACACGCGATAACGCTGCAACCTTGTATGTTTCAGGCCCACGCAGCACTCTCTACCCTCCGGCGCCAGACTCCCGAGAATAATCACCTTGCTCGACTGGCAACATTGCGAAAGAAGGTTTCCAACGCGCGTGACCAATTGCAGTTAGGCTACGCCATCGCCAAGGAGCAGGAAGACCTTGGTCAGTATGAGGAAACCTTCAAAACCTTGATCTGGGCCAAGCAAGCACAAGCCCTTGCGGCGCCTTATGACTGGGAAGGCGACGCACAGTTGTTCAAGGGCATCAGAAGTCTCTTCAGCCCACAACTGCTCGAGTCTAAAGGCAGAGGGTGCGACAATTCAGAACCTATTTTTATCGTCGGAATGCCGCGTACTGGCACCACGCTCGTGCAACAAATTCTCGCTGGTCATTCACAAGTATTCGCCGCTGGAGAACTACAGAATTTTCCTCAGCAGATTAAACGCATGACCGACTCGGAGACTCAGGGATTATTCGATCTCAATGCAGTGCAACGTGCGACGCATCTAGATATGACGCAGCTGGGCCTCGCCTACATCGACAGTACCCGACCTCGAACCGGACGAAAGGCGCACTTTACTGATAAGTTGCCGCTAAACTTCTTCCTTCTCGGGCTTATTCACCTGGCCCTCCCAAGAGCGACACTGGTTTGCCTGCGCCGCGATCCGATGGATACCTGTCTCAGCAATTACCGCCAGTTATTCGCAGCAAGTTTTAAACATTATCAGTACAACCTCGAGCTGCTCGACTGTGGCCGTTACTATATCGAGTTCGATCGAACCATGCAGCACTGGCATAAGGTCATGCCAAACAAAATCTTTGAAGTGCAATACGAGTCCCTGGTAACTGATCCAAGAAGAGTTATTCGAGAGCTACTCGATCACTGCAATCTGGAATGGGAGAGTACGTGTCTGGATTTCGACAAACGAGCCAGCAACGTGGCCACACCAAGCGCTGTACAAGTCCGTCAGGGGATCTTCACCGATTCAGTGAATCGATGGCAACGCTATGGCAACACACTGCAACCGCTATATGAATTGTTGCGGTCCGCTGGATACTATGCCTGACAAGTTTTATAGTGTCACACCACGGTCTGCCAACCAGTTGGCCGTCTGGTTTAGATACTCGCCACGTAATTTGTCACTCTCATTGGCCAATTGGTGGCCCGCCCCTGGCAGATATATTATCCGGCTGTTAGGGAACAACTTTTCGACTACCGCAATGTTATAACGCCAATCCACCGTTGCATCCGCATTACCCTGAATAACCAAAGCGGGGCCAACGCCGAGATTGTCATGCGACAAGGCCGCAAGCCAACGGCGCAGCGCGCGGATCCAGCGCAGGGAAATGCGATCGCTCTGCAGCGGATCCGAGCGCACAAATTCAAGGAATTCCGTATCCGACGAGTTCTTGACAAAATTTCTGCGTACGCTGCCGATAAATCGATGTAGTACGCTGTGGGCTGCCTTGATACTCCGCCAGCCAGCAGGACGTACCAACGGTGCCAGCAACACTGCTGCCTTAAACGGCCACTCATAGCGCACAGCGTAATCTATCACCGCGGCAGCACCTGTACTCTGCGCCATCACCCAAAGAGGACGTTGCGGCAGTGTAACCACCGCTAGTACATCGGCAATCGCACGACTGTAGTCGCCAAAATCATTGATGGCGCCGGGTTCACCGCTGGACAACCCATGCCCGGGCAGGTCGAAAGCCAGCACATTGCAAGCATTAGCCAGACCCCACTCGACCAGTTTACCGAACAACCCGGTATGGTCCAGATAGCCATGTACCAAAACCATATTGCTGTGGGCGCCCGGCTGAACCCAGCGATGAACCAGCAATGTAAATGAACCGGAGTCGATAAGACCGGCAACGTGCTCAAGAGCGGGATCGTGTGCCGCGAAGTCGATGCCATAAAAGTGGCAGTACTCTGCAAAGCCATCCCGCGTATCCGGACCAGCGCCAAAGCGCGGCAGCCGCTGACGTAGGGCCTGCAGTTGCCCGGGCGTCACCGGACTAGTGGACGGTGGGCGCTAACGCTCCAGCGTCATAAGCCTGCTGCATATCCGAAAGCGAGCGGACCGCAATGTTGTCTGCGTTGCCCGCGGTACCGAAGGATTCATAGCGAGCAATACAGATCTCTTTCATAGCGGCAATCGTCTGCGCTAGGTATTTGCGCGGGTCGAACTCTGCTGGATTCTGGGCCATAAAACGGCGGATCGCGCCGGTCGAAGCCAACCGCAGGTCCGTATCAATATTCACCTTACGTACTCCGTGCCTTATACCTTCCTGCACCTGTTCAACGGGGACACCGTAGGTTTCTGGTATTTCCCCTCCGTACTCATTGATGATCGCCAACCAATCCTGGGGCACCGCGGAGGAGCCATGCATCACCAGATGGGTATTGGGAATACGCTTATGGATTTCCTTGATACGGCCGATGGCCAGGATATCGCCGGTGGGCGGACGGGTGAATTTGTAAGCCCCGTGGCTAGTGCCGCAGGCGATCGCCAGCGCATCCACTTCAGTATCCTTGACAAACTGTGCGGCTTCCTCGGGATCGGTAAGCAACTGATCATGGGTCAGTATGCCCTCGGCACCTATGCCATCCTCTTCCCCAGCCTCGCCGGTTTCCAACGACCCAAGGCAGCCGAGTTCTCCCTCCACCGAGACACCACAGGCGTGGGCCATGTTCACTGCGGTACGTGTAACCGACACGTTGTATTCATAGTCCATCGGCGTCTTGCCATCCTCGGCCAACGAACCATCCATCATGACCGAACTGAAACCTAACTGAATAGAACGCTGACAAACACCGGGGGAGACGCCGTGATCCTGGTGGACCACCACAGGTATATGCGGAAACTCATTCATCGCGGCTTCCATCATCGCGCGCAAGAACGGCGCGCCAGCATACTTGCGGGCACCAGCACTGGCCTGCATGATCACCGGTGAATGGGTCGTATCCGCCGCTTCCATGATCGCGCGGGTCTGTTCAAGGTTATTAACATTGAATGCTGGCACGCCGTAGTCGTGTTCGGCGGCATGATCCAACAATTGACGCATACTGATTAAAGCCATCGGGTATTCCTCTTAATGCTTTCCAACTGTATTCACTCACTAACTTGAACCTGACCGGCTCGCTGTTCGAGTACCTCCACAGCAGGCAAGGTCTTGCCTTCCACATATTCCAGGAACGCACCACCGCCTGTTGAGATATAGGAAATGTCTTCTACTATATCGAACTTGTCGATCGCTGCCAGCGTATCGCCGCCGCCAGCCAATGAGAAGGCTGGACTGTGAGCAATTGCTCGGGCCAATGCGCGGGTGCCACTAGCAAACTGATCGAATTCGAACACCCCGATCGGACCATTCCACAGAATCGTCCCCGCACCCTCAAGAATCGCAGCCATCTCCCGTGCGGCCTCGGGTCCAACGTCGAAGATCATATCATCCTCGGCAACCTCGCCAGCGGGCTTGCATTCAGCAGCTGAACCTTCTGCCAATGCCTTGCCCGTGACAACATCAGCAGGCAGCGGAATTAAAGTTTTCTCCATCAATGCTCTGGCGGCATCGATCAGGCCATGCTCACAAAGAGAGTTGCCCACTGGGCTGCCACTGGCAGCAAGGAAGGTGTTGGCGATGCCGCCACCCACTATTAATTGATCCACCTTGTCGGAGAGCACCTCTAGTACTTCCAGTTTCGTCGACACCTTGGAGCCCCCAACGATAGCGACCATTGGACGTGTCGGTTCGGCCAGCGCCCGCTCCAGGGCAAGCAATTCTGTTTCAAGCAACGGGCCTGCACAGGCGACCGGGGCATAGCGGGCGACACCGTGCGTAGATGCCTGTGCGCGGTGCGCGGTGCCAAAGGCGTCCATGACGAAAACATCGCAAAGCGCTGCATACGCTCTGGACAACGCCTCATCATCTTTTTTTTCGCCCGTATTAAAGCGGACATTCTCCAGCAATGCCACGTCACCATCACCTATGGCTAGCCCTGCTCGCCAGTCGGGCACAAGGTTCACGGGCCTGCCGAGCAACCCGGCCAGGTGGTTGGCGACGGGTGCCAGGGAAAACTGTTTTTCAAACTCTCCTTCTACAGGACGGCCAAGATGCGACATCAAAACGACCCTGCCGCCGGCATTCGAGGCTGCCTCAATAGTGGGTAGCGCGGCTCGCAAGCGCGCATCACTGGTAACAAGCCCATTTTTCAGGGGCACGTTCAAGTCCTCTCGAATCAATACACGCTTGCTCCGCAGGTCCTGATCCCGCATCACATCGACTCTCAATGGCATGCTTTTAGCCTCTACTCACTTGCCCAACAAAGCACTAATCCAGGCCTCCCCAGAAACCGGCGACATCCAGCATACGGTTGGCGAAGCCCCATTCGTTATCAAACCACGTCAGCACTTTCACCAGATGTCTGCCGCTGACCCGGGTCTGACTCGCATCGACAACGCCAGACCGCGGATCGTGATTGAAGTCACAGGATGCCAGAAGCTCCTCTGTGTAGCCAAGCACACCCTCAAATCCAGACTGCGACGCGTCCCGCAGAACGCGATTAACCTGGATGACATCGGTGTCACGACGCGTCTGCACCGTGAGGTCCAATGCGGAGACATTAAGTGTCGGCACGCGTAGCGCCTGGGCTGAGAAGCGCCCGGCCATATCCGGCAGTAGGCGAGTAATACCCTTCGCCAGTTCCGTATCCACGGGGATAACAGAATGGGACGCGGCCCGGGTCTTACGAAGATCAGTGTGGTGGTAGGCATCCAGCACCGGCTGATCGTTCATCGCTGAGTGGATGGTGGTGATGGTGCCGTATTCAATACCGAGGACACCATCCAGCGCCTTGATCACTGGCACGATTGCATTCGTGGTACAGGACGCGTTTGAAACAATACGGTGTTGCGCGCTCAGTCTTTGGTGGTTCACGCCATAGACCACCGTCATATCAACATCTGGTTGCGCTGGTTGTGAGAACAATACCTTTTCTGCGCCGCGCTCCAGGTGCAAGGCTGCAGTAGCACGATCGGAAAACGCCCCGGTGCACTCCATAACTATATCAACACCCAGTTCTTTCCAGGGCAATTCACCGATACGGGCATGACTGAGCAAGGCAATATTATCGCCATCCACTCGCAAGTTTTTAGCGTCACCGTCCAGAGGCAACGGAAAGCGGCCCTGAGTGGAGTCGTAGCGCGTGAGATGCAATACCGTGCCAGCGTCTGCCAGTTCGTTGATAGCAACTATGCTCAGTGCATGCCTGAAACGGCTTTCATAAAGCGCACGCAGCAGGCTACGCCCTATCCTGCCATAGCCATTAATCGCTAAACGCAACACGGCCTGAACACCTACAAAAGCGCTTCAACGACAGAGGCCACATTCTCCGATGTAAAGCCAAAGTGCCTCATCAGCTCATCGCCAGGGGCAGATTCACCAAAGCTCGTCATCCCAACCACACGCCCATCCAACCCGACATATTTGTACCAGTAGTCCGCGTGCAATGCTTCTACCGCGACCCGCGCCACAACATCGCTGGGCAGCACCGCCTCGCGGTAGGTCACGTCCTGCTGCTCAAACACCTCTGCGCACGGCATAGAAACAACACGTAACGCCCTGCCTTTCAACGCGAGTTGCTCTGCTGCTTCCATCGCCAACTGCACTTCTGATCCCGTAGCGATTACAATCGCGTCGGGTATGCCATCGCAGTCGCGCAACACATAGGCACCCTTGGCGATATTGGCCACCTGCTGGTCATCACGCTCCTGATGTGACAAGCCCTGACGAGAGAACACCAGGGACGTCGGTCCATCGCGCCGTTCAATTGCCGCTTTCCAGGCGGCCGCAGATTCGACCGTGTCGCAGGGGCGCCAGGTCTGCATGTTCGGCGTAGTGCGCAAGGTCGTCAGTTGCTCCACGGCCTGATGGGTCGGCCCGTCTTCGCCCAGACCTATTGAATCGTGGGTGAACACGAAAATAGACTGCTGCCCCATTAGCGCCGCCATGCGCACCGCATTGCGGGCGTATTCCATAAAAATCAGGAAGGTAGCACCGTAGTTGATGAAGCCGCCATGCAGCGCAATACCATTCATAATTGCTGCCATGCCAAACTCGCGCACACCATAGTAAATATAGTTACCGGCGGGATCCTCAGCCGTAACGGCTTTCGCACCGCGCCACTGAGTGAGGTTGGAACCGGCGAGATCTGCAGAACCGCCGATCAGTTCGGGCAACAACGGCCCATAGGCATTCAGGCAGTTTTGGGAAGCTTTGCGGGAAGCGATCTGCGCACGTTGCGCCTGGCAAGTGGCAATGTACTCCTGCGCTCGGACAGAAAAATCGGCCGGTAGCTCGCCCAACAGGCGTCGCTCTAGCTCAGCCGCCAAATCCGGGTGCGCCTGCCGGTAGGCCTGCATCGCTATATTCCACGCAGCTTCGGCCGCGACGCCCGACTTGCGGGCGTCCCAACCCTCGGCCACATGGTCAGGGATATCGAAAGGTTCATGGTTCCAACCCAATTCTTTGCGGGCTGCCGAGACCTCCTCATGGCCGAGCGCAGCGCCGTGCGTGGAAGCCGTACCCTGTTTGTTTGGTGCCCCCTTACCAATTACTGTGCGGCAGCCAATGAGCACCGGCCTATCATGCTGACCGCGGGCATCCGCAATCGCAGCACTGATCGCATCGGCATCGTGTCCATCAATATTGTCGATGACGCGCCACCCATAGGCACGAAAGCGCCGCGGTGTATCATCGGTGAACCAGCCTGGTGCTCCATGGGTGCCAGCAACTTCACCGTCGATCGAGATGCCGTTATCGTCCCAAAAGGCGATCAGTTTGCCCAAGCCCAACGTACCAGCCAACGAACAGGCCTCGTGAGAGATACCCTCCATGAGGCAACCATCGCCCATGAAAACATAGGTGAAGTGATCGATCACTTCGTGTCCAGGCCTGTTATACTGCGCCGCCAGCACTTTTTCCGCCAGCGCCATGCCGACAGCATTGGCGATGCCCTGGCCCAGTGGCCCGGTGGTGGTTTCAACACCCGGTGCGTAACCATACTCCGGGTGGCCCGGCGTCTTACTATGCAACTGCCGGAAGTTCTCGATTTCCGCCATGGGCAGGTCATATCCGGACAGATGCAGCAAAGCGTAGAGCAACATCGAGCCGTGACCGTTGGACAGCACAAAGCGGTCACGGTTGGGCCAGTGCGGATTAGTAGGATTGTGCCGCAGATAGTCATTCCATAGCACTTCGGCGATATCTGCCATGCCCATGGGGGCGCCCGGATGGCCGGAGTTCGCCTTCTGGACAGCATCCATGCTTAAGGCGCGAATGGCATTGGCAAGACTGGCGCGTGGGGGCGACATTACGTTCTCCAGTGCGGCGTGCGGGGTAGGCTGAAATCGGCCGCCATTTTGGCGTAAGCAGTGACGAACGGCAACACGTCGACGGATATTTGTCCCAAACGCCCGACAGCATGGGTGTGACCGCGATCACAGGGCTATATCAAAATATTTTGATATAGTTTTGTGCGCCTGCTAGACTGCTCGCCCATGCCGCAATTGAACGCCGCAACGCCGGTGATACACGCAGTGACAGAGACCTCGGCAGCGCCGCAAGCAGACCTGCAACTGGCAGCCCTTACCAACCTCTGCAAGGCCAGCGCCGACTCCCTGCGCCTGCTGGTTCTGCGCGTGCTGCGTGCTGACTCCTTTGGCGTGTCCGAGCTCTGTTCCATCTTTGATATTCGCCAGCCCGCCCTCAGCCATCACCTGAAAGTCCTCGCCAATGCCGGCCTGGTCGCCGCCCGCCGGGAAGCCAATTCAATTTTTTACCGGCGCAGTGAGTTGGGCCAACACCCCCGACTCGAGGCGCTGCAACAGTCTCTATTTGCAACCGTCGACAGCTTGGAGCTGCCGGCTGACATCGAGCAGCGATTGGGCGCCCTGCAGCAACAGCGAGTGGAAAATTCCGCCAATTTCTTTCATGACAACGCTCACAAATTTCACGAACAACAAGACCTTATTGCCAGCTACGCGCAATATGCCGATGTCGTCCTGCAAGTGTTGCAGGATACGCCAATCAAGCAACACCGCACAGTACTCGAAGTAGGCCCCGGTGACGGTTCCTTCCTGCTAGAGCTGGCGCCGCTGTTTGAGCGGGTGGTCGCGCTGGATAATGCGCCGGGCATGTTGGCAAAAGCCAAGGAGACGGCAGCTAATGCTGCTCTGACTAACATTGATTTCATTCTCGACGATACGCAACGCAGCGAACTCAGGGCGCTACAGGCTGACTGCGTAGTTATGAACATGGTCCTGCACCACACGCCTGCACCCGGTGTGGTGTTGCAGGATGTAGCTGCCTCGCTGGCGCCCGGCGGCGTGGTGCTAGTAACGGATCTGTGCAACCACGACCAGGCATGGGCGCGGGAAAATTGCGGTGATCTCTGGCTCGGTTTCGATCCCCAGGATCTCGCACAATGGGCCAGGGAAGCAGGGCTCGATGAAATGGCCGGAGTTTATCTGGCTCAACGCAACGGCTTTAAAATACAGGTACGGCTGTTCGGCCGAGTCTGATTTATTTTGTAACAAGGATAAAACTATGAGCGAGTACAACATTTTCACCTCTGAATCGGTGTCCGAAGGGCACCCAGACAAAATGGCAGACGCAATATCTGACACTGTCTTGGACTTCATTATCAAAGACGACCCGAATGCCCGCGTAGCCGTCGAAACCATGGTAAAAACCGGCATGACGATCGTCGCAGGCGAAGTGACCACTACGACAGCGATGGACGACCTAGAGGACGCCATCCGCGACACCATAAAAGGAATCGGTTACGACAACTCCGATGTCGGCTTCGACGGCCACAATTGTGCCTTGCTTAACGCGATCGGCAAGCAGTCTCACGATATTTCTATCGGCGTCACCGAAGGCGAGGGTGCTCATATGGAGCAGGGTGCGGGTGACCAGGGATTGATGTTCGGTTACGCGACCAATGAAACCGACGCGCTCATGCCCGCGCCCATCCACTACTCTCATCGCCTTGTTGAACGGCAGGCCGACCTGCTTAAGAACGGCACCCTTTCCTGGCTCCGTCCCGACGCCAAGAGTCAAATAACCCTGCGCTATGAAGGCAGTAAGCCTGCCGCGATCGATGCAGTGGTCCTCTCTACTCAGCACGACCCTGATATCAGCCAGTCGGATATTCACGAAGCCATTATGGAAACCGTGATCAAGCCCGTACTACCGGCCGAGTGGCTGCATGGTGATACGCTGTACCACATCAATCCAACCGGTAACTTTGTGATCGGCGGGCCCGTGGGTGATTGTGGCCTGACTGGACGCAAAATCATCGTTGATACTTACGGAGGCATGGCCCGCCACGGCGGCGGCGCATTCTCTGGCAAGGACCCCTCCAAAGTAGACCGCTCCGCGGCCTACGCCGGCCGCTATGTGGCCAAGAATATCGTTGCGGCTGGTCTGGCCGAACGCTGCGAAATTCAGGTGTCATACGCTATTGGTGTGGCGGAGCCCACTTCAATTTCCATTAACACCTTCGGCACGGGCAAGATTGCTGACGATAAAATTCAGGAGCTGGTCCGCGAGCATTTCGACCTTCGCCCTAAAGGACTGATAGAGATGCTGAATCTAAAGCGTCCAATCTACAAAAAGACAGCTGCATACGGCCACTTTGGCCGTGATGATGTGGATTTCACCTGGGAAAAAACGGATAAAGCGGACGCCCTGAAGGCGTCACTTTAATTTCAACAAGCTAACATCAATCACCGTCATTGCGGTGCGCCAGACGGCCACTTCCATAGCAATGACAGTTAAAGAGGAAACATGGTCATGAGCACTGCAGAACAAATCTCCACCAATGAGGACTACAGGGTAGCCAACATCTCACTCGCGCAGTGGGGCCGTCGAGAGCTGGAAATCGCCGAGAGCGAAATGCCGGCTCTGATGGCTATGCGCGCTAAGTATGCCGCCAGCAAACCCCTCGCCGGCGCGAAAATTCTCGGTTGCATACACATGACCATACAGACCGGCGTCCTCATTGAAACTCTCATCGAACTGGGTGCCGAGGTCCGCTGGTCTTCCTGTAATATTTTCTCTACTCAGGATCACGCAGCAGCGGCGATTGCTGCTGCCGGCATCCCCGTATTTGCCTGGAAGGGTGAAACGGAAGAAGAGTATGACTGGTGTATTGAGCAGACCATTCTCAAGGATGGCAAGCCCTGGGCAGCCAATATGGTGCTAGACGACGGCGGCGATCTGACCGCCATGCTCCACGACAAGTACCCCGAAATGCTCGAAAAAATACACGGTATTACCGAGGAAACCACTACGGGGGTGCACCGTCTGCAGGAGATGCTCGAGCACGGTACGCTGCAAGTTCCCGCTATCAACGTCAACGACTCGGTAACCAAGTCCAAGAACGACAACAAGTATGGGTGTCGCCATAGCCTGAATGACGCCATCAAACGCGGTACAGACCACCTGATGGCGGGTAAAAAAGCGCTGGTCATTGGGTACGGTGACGTCGGCAAGGGCTCATCACAGTCCCTGCGACAGGAAGGCATGATCGTCAAGATCGCGGAAATAGATCCGATTTGCGCCATGCAGGCCTGCATGGATGGTTTCGAAGTTGTATCCGCCTATAAGTGTGGTGTAAACGATGGTACCGAGGACTGTATCAACACAGAGCTGCTGCAAACGACCGATCTCGTTGTGACCACCACAGGCAACTACAACGTGTGTGATGAGAATATGCTGAAGGCACTGAAGTCGGGCGCAGTCGTCAGCAATATTGGTCACTTCGACAATGAAATCGATACGGCTTACATGCGCAGCAATTGGGAGTGGGAAGAGGTGAAGCCGCAAGTGCATAAAGTTTATCGCGACCGCGCCGCCAATGACTTCCTGATCCTGCTGTCAGAGGGCCGCCTGGTCAATCTCGGTAACGCCACGGGCCACCCCTCGCGAATCATGGATGGCTCGTTCTCTAATCAGGTGCTAGCGCAAATCTACCTGTTCGAGCGCAAATTCGCCGATCTGGAAACAGAAATGAAGCCTGCCGCGCTGTCCGTAGAAGTGCTGCCGAAGAAGCTCGATGAGGAGGTCGCTGCTCACATGATTGAGGGTTTCGGCGCGGTGCTGACAAAGCTGACCGCAGAGCAAGCGGACTACATCAAGGTAAGCCCAGAAGGCCCCTTCAAGCCAGAAAGCTACAAGTACTGAGGGCATCATCAACATGGATGAGCGCAAGCAGCGGATCAGCTGCGAGTTTTTCCCGCCCAAAACTGAGGCGGGAAAAACCTCCCTGCTAACCGACGTGACACCGGCTTTGCAGGACACTCTATCGCCGGAATTCTTCTCGGTGACCTACGGTGCCGGTGGCAGTACGCGAGACACTACTCTCGGCGTGGTGTCCGCTATTCGGGAAACGGGCATCAATGTGGCACCCCATCTCAGCTTCGGCGGCGACGACGAAAATACGGTGGGCGAGCTGCTCGATATATACAAGGAAAAGGGCGTTAAACGTATTGTCGCGTTGCGAGGCGATATTCCGTCCGGCACCGGTGGCAAGTCTCGTTCTGTATACGCCAGTGAGTTAGTCGAATTCATCCGCAAACACAGTGGGGAACATTTCCACCTGGAAGTGGCGGCCTATCCCGAAATTCACCCCGAGGCTAAAAGTTACGACAGTGACCTACAGTTCCTTAAAAATAAGTTTGACGCAGGGGCAAACAGCGCTATTACACAATTTTTTTACAATGTGGAATCTTACTTCTATTTCCTAGACCAATGTGCATCCGTTGGAATAGAAAAACCGATTTACGCAGGTATTATGCCACTGCACAATTTCGCTAACATCCGGCGCTTTGCGGGTAATACCGGTGCAGAAATACCCCGCTGGATCTGCCAGAAGATGGACAGCTTCCGCGACGACGAGGAGAGCCAGCGCCAGTTCGGGTTTGATGTGGTATTACAACTGTGCCAAACCATTCTGGAAAGCGACGCGCCCGGCATTCATTTCTATACTATGAATCAGGTAGAGCCGACCCGTGAGCTCTTCACTCATCTCGGACTGTAAGTCCTAAAACACGCTGCCATGCGCATTCCGCGTATCTTCACTACACAACAACTCTCTAGCCACTCAAGGCTGCTGCTAGAATCGGGTCCCAGCCACCACTTAGTCAAAGTCCTGCGCTTGGGTCGTTGCGATACGCTGATTCTGTTTGACGGCCACGGCGGTGAGTACACAGCTGACATTGTCGCTGTTGACAAAAATCAGGTGGAAGTTCACACCGATGAACGGCGCGACGTAGCGTGTGAGTCACTACTATGCGTTCACCTGGGTATCGCCATCTCCCGCAGCGACCGTATGGACTGGGTGGTCCAAAAGTCTACCGAACTCGGGGTAGGTGAGATTACACCTCTCCTTACCCGACGAACCGGGATCAAGCTCGCGGGTGACCGAGCTGACAAAAAGTTGCGCCACTGGAGACAAATTGCTGTCAGCGCCTGCGAGCAGTGTGGCCGTGACCGCGTGCCGGTTCTCCATCCCCCCAAAGCGCTCGAAGAGTGGTTAAAAACCACCAAAGCTGACAAAAAGTTCGTGCTACACCCGCAGGCGACCCACGATTCAAAAAATAGTGACGGCTCTCCCACCAGCGTTGCGCTGCTGGCCGGACCGGAGGGAGGACTGGATAAAGAGGAGATTGCCCAGGCGGAAACCACGGGGTACCTATCTCTGAAACTGGGCCCTCGTATACTGCGCACCGAAACAGCACCACTGGTCGCAATCACTGTAGTGCAAGGCTGGTGGGGCGATATATAATTTTCTCATGCCCCCAACCCAAGGTCACTCTCGAGTAACATCACACACCTATGCCTGGCTTATCTTTATCGGCCTTGCCCTTTTCGCCTTCAATGCACTGGTGTTCATCCATTACACCGCAGCCCCGCAAGTCCGCTCCGATGTATGGCGGCATCTGCATGAAATAGTGATACCTTTTTTAGAAGGCCGCGATAGTGCCGCCGTGCTGTGGACTAATCACCACCCATCGCCATTGCTGCACCTTATTCAAATAGCCAATTTGAAGTGGTTCGATCTGCGTCTAGATCTGGATGCCTACCTGGGATTTTTTTTCCAATTTTTTACCGTGGGCCTCCTACTAGCACATATTCTATCTACCACACATAGTCATAACGACGAAAGGCAGTGGCCTGAGGCCATTGCCGGGTTACTTACTATCGCCGTGTACCTTGGCTTCAACGTTGTCGAGCAATACTCATGGCCACTCCTTACGACCGTACAGTATCTGTACTTTTTCGCCATCATTTTATACTTAAGTATAGACCGCTGCGTGGCCACAGGCTCTGTTATGTCATGGATTATCGTGGCCAGCGTGGCGTTGTTTTTTATGTTTGCCAACGCGGATTTTGGTTCTGTGTTTCTCGCCTCTGCCGCAGCCGCACTGGTGCTAGTTTTTTCTCTGGAGCGTCGCAGTATTTACCTGAACACGGCCCTGGCAATAATCGCTGCTTGGGCCGCATACCACGGCGTATTGTGGTATCTCGAGCCTAATCCATGGCGGCCGCCACATGATACTTGGAGTGCGCTTCTTCGCATGGTTACGCAGCCGCTGACCACAGCTACTCAGTACGGCCTTGCCTTGGCCTGGGGCCTAGCCGACATCGGAACCCTACGAAGCCGTTACCCCGAGCTCGAGCCCGTGCTTGTCACGCTGGCGCCCCTACTGACGCTTGCAATGCTGGTTACATTTCTCGCCTATTGTTTGAAAAAATGTTACCGACGCTCCTTAGTGCCGCTTATGCTGATGCTCTCACCCGCAACATTTGCTGTATCACTGTATATCTTTCGAAGCTGGGTAACTTTCGAAGATATCTGGGGGCTGGCGCAGATGCGCTACGCTCCGACCTGGAAACTTGCTATTGTCGGGATGCTATGGGCGCTCTGGATCTTAGCCAAAGAACAAACGCCAGGGGGCAGAAACACTAGTAGAAAGATTATTGCCGGGAGCAGCCTCACCATGGTCATGCTCCTTTTAATACAGATCTGGCAGATACACCTCGCTTGGAATGAAAAAGCGAACCGAAAACGAAATGGAAACAATCATGATGCGCTAGGCATTTATCTTCTCGCCGAAAAGGACGAAAACAACTTTGAACCCAATATATTGCTTCATGCACACCCCGGCGCTGACTGGGTATTCCAGGATACCCTTGACTATCTTAAGTTGAATAACTTGAATGTGTTCTCTGCGAACTATCCGGAAAGCCCCCTACTTGATCGGCATGTTGAATCAAGGAATGCATTCCTAACTACTGAAGACGCTATTATCGCGAAGCCAAAAGACGGCTGGCAACAAAGTACACGCGCCATTGAAAAATCGCCGATAAAATGGGCCTTGGAAGAAAATCGATTCACTTTGAAGAACAATACGAACACAGACGCATACGTTAGCATAACGCTCAACGGCACCTCTAACCGCGCCCCTCATAATAGTGTGTGGGTATCCACCGACCGTGAAAACTATCGAGTCCGTATATACAAAGGAACCGTGGTTCTTTACTTCACCGCGGCCAGCAATGACCAATTGCAGCTACACACCCCTACCCCAAATCGCATTGATCGCATTGAAATCCGTTCCCCCGGTAACAGCCGTTAACACGGTCGTCAGTTACAGTGACGCGTGCGGCAGCATCAGTCGCCGCCGGTAGCGTCCGGTTTTGGTTTTGTTTTCTGTTTTGGTTTCGACTTAGTCTTTGCTGTCGCATTGGCCTTGGTTTTCGTTTTCGTTTTCGTTTTGGCGTTCAAATTTACCCTGCCGGCAAGCCACTTAGCGTGCGTCCATTCGAGAAAGTCCGCAACTGCGTTGACAGTATGGTCAGTGCGCACCGAGTGAAAAATTTCAAAAGCATGCTGCGCCCCCGGCAGCTCGGCGTAGGCCACCGGCTGCGAGGCAACGGCTCGCAGGGCATTGACAAAGATGCGCGCCTCCTCAACCCATACCAGGCTATCGTGGGTGCCCTGTATAACGAACATAGGCGGAGCGGCTGCTGACACATGACTCAAGGGCGAGCCCGCCTCCCACAACTCGGGTGCCTCGTCAAAAGATCTTTGTATGACCCGACCTCCTAACAGGTCACCCATGGACATCTCCGGGCGCACGTCATGACGATCGAGGAAATCGTAGACGCCGTAAAAAGGTATGGCCGCCTGCAGCGTTGTATCTACCGACTCGAAGCCTGGCTGCCAGTCTTTGCAGTTGGGCGTCAGCGCCGCCAACGAACTGAGGTGACCACCCGCAGAGCCGCCGGTAATCGCAACAAAATCCGGGTTACCCCCGTATTCAGCGATGTGCTGACGAATCCAAGCTATCGCCTTTTTGACATCGATGATATGGGCGGGAAATGCCGAACGCGGACTCAGTCGGTAATTGATCGCAACACATAACCAGCCTCGTTCCGCCATATGGTACATGAGCGGCTTTCCCTGCTGTTCTTTCTCGCCGATGATCCAGGCGCCGCCGTGCACCTGCAGCAGCACGGGAAACCCCCCCTCGCGCCGTTCCCGAGGATGGTAAATATCAAGCAGATTGCGTTTACCCGCCTCGCCATAGGCAATGTGTTGATGAACCTCTACACCAGGGCGTGAGAAATGAAATGGCCTGATCCAGTCCCGGCTAGCGATGTCATCGCATAGCAGAAGCCGTCGCCCGGCGGGGATGTCTTGCCTGTAGTTATCGCCCAACGCGCTGCGCAGCGCAGCACGCGTATACAAAGGGGTATCCATCGCCTGGAAATGCAAATAGATAAGCCCCAGCCAGGAGATAGCGAATAACCCGAGTCCGGTTTGTGCCAGAGGGGAATCCAGGCCGCCGAGCAGTGCCAATGGGACTACCAAAGCGACCTGCCAGAGAAGATGAATCAGGGCTAATTCGCCACACAGCCAGGCCGCCAGGAAGTAGAAAGGCACAAAATAATAGACACGACGCGCCTGGATAATCGCTGCGTAGGTGCAGCTGACGCTGACTAGGGACAAAAAGAAATACAACCCTGCCAGACTCACCGTCCTCTCCAGATAGAATTTTGCCGTATGAGCCTGCTATTCTAAGACAAAAGTTCGGCGTTGTGTTCCCGTTTCAGCGTTTTCTTACGCTTGCACCGGAAACGCCCTTTGCGTAAGTTAGCAAGCCTTCAGGGCAGAAGAGACCACGCGATGACGGTCAAGCTGGGCGTGGTGATGGACCCCATCGCCAACATCAACTACCAGAAAGACACCACCCTGGCTATGCTGTGGGCCGCCCAGGACAGACATTGGCAGCTCTTCTACATGGAGCAGCATGACCTCTATCTCGAGCAAGGCGTGGCCAAAGCTCGCATGACGCCATTGTCTGTTTTTCGGGACGCGCAGCGGTGGTACCGTCTGGGTGACACGCAGGAGCAGGATCTCGCCGGGCTCGACGTCATCCTGATGCGCAAAGACCCACCCTTCGACAATGAGTATATCTACAGTACCTACATCCTCGAGGCGGCGGAACGCGAGGGCAGCCTTGTCGTCAATCGCTGCCAAAGCCTTCGAGACTGCAATGAGAAGGTCTTTGCCACGCAGTTCCCACAGTGCTGCCCACCGCTACTGGTGAGTGCCGAGATGCAACGTTTGAGGGATTTCCACACCCGGCACGCAGACGTCATCTTCAAACCGCTCGACGGCATGGGCGGCAACGCCATTTTCCGGGTTCGCCCAGGCGACCCTAACGTCAGTGTCATTCTGGAAACGCTGACTCAGAGTGGTCGGCGCACTATTATGGCGCAAAAATTCATACCCGAAATTGCACAGGGCGACAAACGGGTACTGCTGATTAATGGGAAGCCCGTTCCCTACGCACTGGCGCGCGTGCCGCGGGTTGGCGAAACCCGCGGCAATCTGGCTGCCGGTGGCGAGGGACGGGCACAGGCACTGAGCGAACGGGATACCTGGATCGCCGCGCAGGTCGGGCCCAGCCTGCAAAAACGTGGCCTTTTGTTTGTCGGCCTCGACATCATCGGAGATTACCTGACCGAAATTAATGTCACCAGCCCCACGTGTATTCGGGAAATTGACGCGGGTTTCAATCTGGACATTGGCGGCCAACTCATGGATTGTATTCGTGGGGAACTAGAAAATCGGGGCTGATTCATCCATGTATTACCTTGACACAAGGGATGGCGGGAGCAAGCGATTTCGTAATGCCGTTTTAGTGGCCATAGCCTTGCATGTCACTGTTGCTTTAGGGGTATCCTTCTCACCGGATACCCGCAGCGAGTATTCGCACCAAATCGAAGTGACGCTCGCCACCCAACCCTCTGCCTTTGTGCCCGTTGAAGCCAATCGGCTCGCCCAGAGCAACCAGCTGGGCAGTGGCGAAGCGTCATCGATGGAGAGAATAAGCCGACCCAGGGATATGCCTGCAGATACGTCGGCGGAACAACTGCCTCCAAAGCAGGGCGCAACACAACACCATTACTCCGAACAATCTCCGGTGAGCACCAGCGCATTATCCCGCCCTGCCGTGTCCGGCGTTCAGGACAGAAACGAGCAAGATCCAAGCTTGCAGAAGAGCGTGAATCCGGAATTTGAACGTATCAGCCGGGAAATCGCCGGCTTGCAGGCTGAACTTGACCAGGAGTCGAAAACATCAGCAGACCAACAACGGGTTAGACGACTCGACTCCTCTACTGCTAAACAATCAGTGGATGCCGCCTACCTACTCGACTGGCGCAGGCGCCTGGAGTCGGTCGGCAACCAGTACTATCCAAAGGCATCAGTGCGTTACGGCCTATTTGGCGATGTGCGCATGTTGGTCGTCATTCGTCAGGACGGCAGTCTGGAGGATATTCAAGTGTTATCGTCTTCAGGTTATGCTGTACTTGACGAAGCGGCGATCAAGATCGTGCGAATGGCGGCTCCCTACTCTCCGTTTCCGCAAGAGCTGAAAGCCACGACGGACAAGTTAGAAATCGTCCGTACGTGGCACTTTCAGGAAAACCCGCTAAGCTCGTACTAGAGTATTGCGAACCCTCCGGCAGGCAGTTTGGCGATAATTATCAATGCCCGAAAGGTATTCTGTTAACACGGCAAAGAGCGGCGACTGCCTGCGGGACCACTTTCTGCTCGCCATGCCGTGCCTGTCTGAAGGCATCTTCTCACAAAGCATCACCTACATTTGCGAGCATGGGGAAAGTGGTGCAATGGGTATCATTATCAACCGACCCTTAGACTTGTCGGTCAGTGAGATCTTTGAACACCTGCAGATCACACACACGAAGGATTTCACCGACGTGCCAGTTATGGCGGGTGGCCCGGTACAGATGGACCATGGGTTTGTGCTGCACCGGTATTGCAATACTCCATGGGAGGCCAGTCTCAACGTGACGCCGGAGATCACACTGACAACATCCCGCGATATTTTGCGCGCTATTGCCCGGGACGAAGGACCCCGCGACCACCTGATCGCGCTGGGCTATGCCGGTTGGGGGGCAGGCCAACTGGAACAGGAGTTGGCTGAAAATAGCTGGCTGACCCTGCCAGGCAGCAGCGACGTGATCTTTGCCACCCCCGTAGACCAACGCCTAGAAACAGCTGCCGCATTGCTAGGCGTCGACATGAACCTCATTTCCGGTCAGGCGGGCCACGCCTGACAGACGCAGGGAAAAAACGCCCCTGCACTGTGATGGCGCTGGATTTCGGGCTGAGCCAGATCGGTGTCGCTGTGGGTAATTGCCAACTCGGCTCCTCCCAGCCCCTGCCCATCCTCCGCGCCCGGGACGGCATCCCCGATTGGCAGACGCTGGAAGCCCGTATCGCCGAGTGGCGTCCGGACCTGCTAGTCGTTGGCGACCCGATAAATATGGACGGCAGTGACAGCCCCATGAGTATACGGGCGCGAAAATTCGCGCGCCGTCTGCAAGCCAGGCTAGCACTGGAGGTCATCTTGGTAGATGAGAGACTGACAAGCTTCGAGGCCAAGATTGTCAGCCGCGCGCGAGGGCATAAAGGCGATTATCGCAAGCGGCCGGTGGACAGCCTGGCGGCTATGCTGATACTGCGCACCTGGCTGGCAGAGAATGACAGCCGTTAATCACACAGCGCTATTTTAACTAACGTCCGTGGTATCGCCCTTCTTCATCATATTCGTCAAAGGCGAGGCCCAAGCCCTCGCCCGTGCCGAAATCACCACGGTCATGCATTTTAATTTTCAGACGCACATCGTTCTCGGAATCGGCATATTTGAGTGCGTCTTCCTTGGTAATCAGGTCCTCCTGGTACGCTTTTACCAGCGACTGGTCCAAGGTCTGCATACCGAGATCTGTGGATTTCGCCATCAAGTCCTTAATGAGATGTACTTCTCCTTTGCGGATATAGTCAGCGACCAGCGGTGAGTTGAGCATAATTTCAACCACGGGTACGCGCCCCTGGCCATCTTTTCGAGGCAACAATTGCTGCGCAATCATGGACTTCAGGTTCAACGATAGGTCCATCCAAACCTGGTTGTGCAGATCGGCCGGGAAAAAACTCTGGATCCTGTCCAAGGCCTGGTTGGCATTGTTCGCGTGCAGCGTACACAGGCAGAGGTGACCCGTTTCCGCAAACGTCAGCGCTTGTTGCATCGTCTCCGCAGTCCGTACCTCTCCAATCAATATGACATCAGGTGCCTGTCGCAGTGTGTTCTTTAGCGCCACATCATAAGACTCGGTGTCAATCCCCACCTCCCGCTGCGTGACGATACAACCGGCATGCTCATGTACAAACTCAATCGGATCTTCAATCGTAATGATATGACCGCGAGAATTCTGGTTACGATAACCTACCATTGATGCCAGCGAGGTGGACTTACCGGTACCGGTCGCGCCCACAAAAATAATCAAGCCTCGCTGCGTCATGGCGAGTTCAGATATTATTGGCGGCAACCCCAAGTCATCAATGGACGGGATGTTCGATTGGATTCGACGCACTACGAGTCCACTATTGCCGCGTTGAACAAAAGCACTCGCACGAAAGCGTCCCATATCTTCCGTCGTGATTGCATAATTGCACTCCCGATGCCGCCGGAACTCCTCTTCCTGCTCAGGTCGCATGGTGGCAATAATCAGATCGAAAACCTCCTGGTCGGTCACCGGGCTACCGGTAATTGGATAAATCTGGCCATCCACTTTGATGCTTAGAGGGGCCCCCGCTGTAACAAATCCGTCGGAGGCACCTTCTTTCAGCATGCGCCTCAGCAAATCCTGTATATTCACTAACATATTTTCTCTCTTGCTATGAGTCCGCTCTAGAAGTTCTCCGGCATGCGCGCTTTTTCACGAGCAACCTCTCGGGTAATCAATCGTTTGGACACGAGGTCTTCCAAACACTGGTCCATTGTTTGCATACCCAGCGCCTGACCTGTCTGTATCGCTGAGTACATTTGTGCCACCTTGTCTTCACGGATCAGGTTGCGAATAGCAGAGGTACCTCGCATGATTTCGTGCGCTGCCACTCGCCCACCAGTAGCCCGCTTGAGCAGCGTCTGCGAAATCACCGCCTGCAGCGACTCGGAAAGCATTGATC
>JABSPW010000067.1 GCA_013214285.1 Halioglobus sp.
CCGGTGGAGTATCTGGTGGCCCAAAAAGAGGCCGAAATCTCTAGTAATGCGTGGAGCTAATTACGGGATATTTACAATACTGCGAGTGTCGGCGGCTGTTTATGGTCGTTCCTCCTTTGCTCTAAGAATAGGTTAGCAGTCTCCATGCGCCGGGAGAAATCAACCTGCAGCTGCAGTATCTCCAAAAAAAACAATGGTTGAACTTGACACCGTAGCGGTCATTTCTATGCCTGAGGATACTGACGAAGACGGTTTACTGAGCGCCGAGACGTGGTGGCAGGAGGCACTGCGCAAGAAAAAGAAAGAGGCTCATTACGCACCCAGTTCGCACACTGAATTATTACCAACATAATGAGCGGCTTCTAAAACGAGGGCCAAACAAGAAAAAACCCCCGCAACCAGTGAGTTACGAGGGTTTCTATTTGGTGGAGCTAAGCGGGATCGAACCGCTGACCTCAACACTGCCAGTGTTGCGCTCTCCCAGCTGAGCTATAGCCCCGATAAACGGATGGCTTGCGGGAGCAAACCGCGCTCTGCGCCGGCCAGGTCGCCGCAAGAGCCGCCCTTGGAGCAAGCGGCGCACCCTGGCCTTTCACTCCAGTATCCTACTAACCATTTGATATTAACTAACTTTTTACAGAAAAAGTCGGCCAAAGAGCTGCGCATTCTAGTAACAGCCCTCGCCCCTGTCAACCGCGCCTTTGCTCTGGTCTTGGCGTACGCTGTGCTATGCTGGCCGGCGGCAATGATTTGGGCTATTGAGGAACCGTCCTATGCTGGGTAAAGTCATTCTCTGGATATCGAGCCTCGCTTTTGTCTCCTACGGGCTGCTGTGCTTCTTCGACCCGCAGATACCGGGCGACTTCGCCGGCCTTGATATTGCTAACGGCGATGGCTATGCAGAACTGGGCGGCATGTACGGCGGGCTGCAAACAGGCTACGGCCTGTTCTGTCTGCTAGGCGCATTGCGCCGAGACCTGTATCGCCCTGCTCTACTGTCGCTGGTCTTGATGCTGGGCAGCCTGGCTATCGGTCGACTCTACTCGAGCATTAGCAACGACCAGGTGGTCGGCCTCTACACGTGGGGCGCAATGGCCTTCGAATTTGCCACTGCGGCCCTCGCATGCATTGCCTTGCGGCACCAGCCAGGGCTCAACTCGGCCAATCCTTGATGTCCTCGTCGCCGCCCTCCATTTCGGGAGCACAAATAAAAAGCCCCTCGGCGTCCGCAAGAATCTCATTGTTGACGCGCATCTCCCCACGACACAACTGTTTGCGACCATCCTGCTTGATATTTTTGCCCCACAGCGCAATCGGAGTGTTCAGGGGTGTTTTGCGCCGATAACGAACCGTCAGCGTGCCGGTAAACCCCGCAGTACCGGAAATCACATTGGCCATCGCGAGAATTTCGTCGAAAACCGCCGCCAGTATACCGCCGTGCACACTATCCGGCGGCCCGGCATAGGTCGGTGAGAATATCACCTCGCCCCGCACCTCCGCCTCGCCCGCTTTCCACAGCGTGATCGGTGGCGCCACAGGGTTGCGCTTGCCACTAATCGGGCTGTAGGGCATCACAGCGGTGAGATCGTTCTCCTGCCAGGGCAGGCCGGAGTTGTCACTCGCAATAGAGATCGTCGACCAGCCCTCCCCCGTCTTCAACCACGGTTGCAGTGCCTGCAGCGCCGCCTGAATGTGTCCTGTCGCTCGCAAAAGCACATCGTCTGGCGCGCTGCTGCACCGCAGGTGTTCGATCAACTGCGAGACGTCTTTGCTAATCGTCTCGGGCAGACTGTCATCCACCTGCACACGTTGCTCCGACATGTCGACTCCTGTAACACATGCTGTGGCCGCACATAGTGGCCCATCGAGCACGTCGCGGCAACGTGCGGGGTGTGCCTGATTGAACCCAGACCGACTGCGTCAACAATACATTTGGCTACCGCCGCAGATAGCGCAACTGACTCATTATTCAGAATTTACAGACAGCGAGCGGCATGCAGCAGTTGTGCGCGGTACGCTCGCCATAAAAGGGCCCCAACACTCTCCACACCAGCCTAGTCGACGTGCAGTGTCCGGTATTTTCTCTCCAGCCGTTTGGCAGCCTTCTTCGATACGCCACCCAGTACCTCAATGGCGCGCCGAATGCGCGCGCGGCTCATGTCTGGGCCAAGTAGCGCCATGGCGTCCACTACCGAAAACGACGCCGTGCTGCCGGCAATGGCGATAAAAAGGGGTGCCAGAAATGCCTTAAGCTTCAAGTCAAGGGCGTCTGCAAGATGCTTCAGCTCCGCAAACAGGCTATCGCGAGTCCAGTCAACTTGTGCCTCCAACCGCCAGAGCGTGAACTGCAGACTGCGCAAGATCACATCGCGCTCCTGATTGAGGTCATCGAACTGAGATTCGGTCAACGGCAACTCGCCAGCTACCAAAAAAGCAGTTAGCGGCGCAAAATCGCTCAGAGTCTGCATACGCTGACGTACATGCGGCAGCACACGCATAAGATTATCGCGGTTGTACGCCCAATCAACCAGCCGGTCAGCCAGTTCGTCTGCCTCGAGACTGTCGCGCATCCACAGTCCATTCAGCCAGCTCAACTTTTCCACGTCAAACACGGGGCCACCGAGCGACACTCTTTGTATATCAAATTCGGCGAGCATCTCCGCCAAGCTAAACTTCTCCCGCTCGTCAGGCATCGACCAGCCCATGCGACCGAGGTAATTTACCAGCGCTTCCGGCAAATAGCCCATGCGCTGGTAATAAAACACACCCGTCGGGTTCTTACGCTTACTCAATTTTGACTTGTCGGGGTTGCGCAACAGAGGCAGATGGCACAGCTGCGGCATGTCCCAGCCTAAATACTCATAGAGTAGTTTATGTTTAGGTGCGGAGTTGATCCATTCCTCGCCACGCAAGACATGGCTAATCCCCATGAGGTGATCATCAACCACGTTGGCGAGATGGTAGGTGGGCATGCCATCGGATTTCAATAGTATCTGGGCATCTACCATAGTCCAGTCCAGCTTTATGGTGCCGCGCAGCATGTCCTCTATCACACAGTAGCCCGCATCCTCAGGCACCTGCATGCGGATGACGCAGGGTTGGCCAGCGACTTTGCGTCGCTGTACTTCCGCGTCGTCAAGATGCAGATCTGAGGGCTTTAACGCGACACTGTTGCCGGCTTTACGCCGCGCCACCCGCAGGGCCTCCAGCTCCTGCGCGGTGCGGTAACAGCGGAACGCCTTGCCCTCCTCTACCAGCTGCTCTGCGAAGCGAACGTAGAGCGCACTCCGCTCGCTCTGCCGGTACGGCCCAACAGCGCCCCCCACATCGGGCCCTTCATCCCATTGAAGGCCCAGCCAGCGCAAGGCGTCCATAATCGCACCCTCAGACTCCGGCGTGCTGCGCGCGCGGTCCGTGTCTTCAATGCGCAACAGAAACTGCCCTCCGTGCGCACGCGCAAAACACCAATTGAATAAAGCAATGTACGCGGTGCCCACGTGAGGGTCGCCGGTAGGCGAAGGCGCGATACGGGTACGAACAGTCATGGGGTTGCAGGATCTCAATAACGTGGCTCACGATTATACGGCGTCACAGAAGCGATGCCCACTGGCTGGCATCTTTCAGGCCTGGCGAGTACGGTCCCAGTAAACCGTTAGGTCAGTGATCGCCAATGCAGATCGATCTAGCGTGAACAGCGCCACGCCCCGACGCACTGCGCGGTTGTCGCGCCATTCAAGCGTCGCTGTCACCGTATCACCCGCCGCCAGAACCTTAGTGAGCCGTAATTCACCGCCCTGTGCCGCGAGCCGCTTTATACATAGCGCAGGGCCCTCATCGCAAAAGGCTATTTCGATATCAGGACGTGCAAATAGGGCCCTTAAGCCATGCTCATCGCCGCTGTTGTAACACCGGACAAAGTGCCCTATGCGTGCCTTTCCAGCATCGCCGACGCTGGACAGCGCGCGCATGAAACCCAGCAAGCCTGCGACACCGAGGTGGCGCAGCATCCGGCTCGCCGATGCAAAGCCCACGATAAAGAAAGGCCAGCCGGCCGACATCTGCTGCTTCAACATCGGCCGCAACTCCCAATGGGCCGCCAGACGCCGAATCTTCAGCTCACCACTCTGATCGATTAATTCATACAAAAGATGCACAGGCACATGCACCGTGACGCGGGGAGACATGCTGATTTCGATCGTTACATCACGCATCACATGGAGCCCACGCACGCCGTCTCGATCGACATGGAAAGAGATCGCATAGGGTGCGATAAAGGTGTCGTAGAACGGCCCCAGTACGTCATCTGTGGACTGATCTACCATTTCGTCAGCGCAGACATGCGCTGGCGAGCCTACCGGATCTTCTACCCGATAGTCTCTGGCAAACAAATCAAGCCAGGCCGCCTTATCATGCACCGCGACGGCAGCAGGCGACCGCGCCACCAGCGCCATGCAGTCTGCATCACTGAAATGTTTTGCCATTTTCCCCTCCATCCACCCACCCGGACGGGCCATCGGGCCTGGTACACCGCGCTCCCTTTGCTTGCCGTACCGCAACGGCTATACTGCCGTCAACATGACCGACGGACTATCGACCGCCCAAGTCTTAGAAATACTCGCCACCAGCGGGAATCTGCTCTACGTGCTGTTGCTCATCCGCGAAAAGATTGCGTGCTGGGCCTTCGGCATCGTCGGCAGTGTAATCAGTGTATGGCTGTTCGTCGATGCCCAACTCTATTCGGAGTCCCTGCTCTACCTTTTTTATGCCGCATTGGGTATCTGGGGCTGGCTGCACTGGCACAGCCGCACGCAACGGGACAACAATCCGGTGGTGCGCTGGCGGCCAGCGACGCACCTGCTTGCGATCCTTGCCGCCAGCTTGCTGGCGCTGATACTGGGGCAGCTTATGCACTGCTGCACGCAAGCCGAACGGCCCCTGTTCGACGCCTTTACCACAGTCTTCAGTTTTCTCGGTACGTATCTTCAGATTAGCAAGGTGTTGGAGTCCTGGCTCTACTGGCTAATCATCAATGTCGCCTCCATGTGGCTGTATCAGGACAGAGGGCTGGACATTTATGCGGCCCTTATGGGGATATACAGTATCCTTTCGGTTTACGGGCTACTGAGTTGGCGCAAGAGCTGGCTTATAAGGCAACGGACCACCTGAAGCCAACGGATACATGCATGGCCGGGTTGTGGATAACATCGTGGCAATGGTGTCGCAGCACATCGCTTGGCTACCTCGGCATATCCCGGCGGCCGTGGTGCCCGCTGCCAATTCAACTTCCGTCATAAGCAGCATATGAGTACTGTGCGCTGGCTCTAATCACTTCTTGTCATCATCAGAAACGCTTCTTTCCAAAGGAAAGATCCTCCGCTCGTCGATCTCCAGTTGAGGGGGTGAGATCGGATCGGTATGTAGGTTGACTCAAGATAGCAACATATTTTGCCTTATACTGCGGCGAGCAGCCTGCAGAACACATCGGCTTTCGACCCTTTGACGTATTCCTCATGCAATACCTGACAGTGCTGCTGCTATGTCCCTAGCTGGCGCAAATCGTGGCCTGCTCGGTTATGAAGACTCGGTAGCAGTCACAGATTAGGCATCTAACGCCTGTATCGGAGATACACTGCAATGCGCGGCATCTGAGCTCTCTGGCCTATGGCGCCGTTGCACCACCACGTGTCTCGGTAAAGGCTAACAGCTTAAATGATGCATGGCGTTAATGCGGGACACTAACAGCTGGACCACGAGATAGAGACGCGGTTTATCCGTGGCGATCTCAACCCCTCGCTATCTTGATTCACCACAGGAGACAACCAATGCTGCCTGCAATCGGTCTTGCCGACCACCTGATCAATGACGACGATATCACCGCAGACACGATCGCTTCTCTTCAACCTCTTTCGATACATAGCCGCGAAACTGGTGCACCGGAGCCGGACCTACGTCGCCATCACACAATACGTCTGGCCAGGCGATACACTATCTGAGACGCAGGTTTAAACGAGACTAGATCAAGACGGTACAGGGAATGATGCCTGAAAGGCGTCCGTATACGTTATATGTATCACCTGTCGATTCTATTCATTCTGACGATTTAACTTGCCAGTATCGACCGAGCTATGGTCCTACAGAAAATCGTTTTATTATGTATCTGACATCGTCCTGTTGGGCTTTTGGCTACAGAAACTTGGCAGTGATTAAGAAAAATATGGTATGCCGGTATTTTTCGGTCGGCGTCCTGAGGTACATATACATTGAAGTCTGAGACTTACGGCATTCACCGCTTCTGCATCGCTCCCATGATGGATTGGTCAGACCACAATTGTCGCTACTTCTGGCGCCTACTAACCCGGCGAGCGCTGCTGTACACCGAGATGGTGACCACCGGTGCGCTAATGCATGGGGACCGTGAGCGTTTTTTGCACTTCAACCGAGAGGAGCACCCGGTCGCATTGCAATTGGGTGGCAGTGATCCGGCCGACCTCGCCCGCTGCGCAAAATGGGCGGAAGAGTGGGGCTACGACGAGGTCAACCTCAACTGCGGCTGCCCCTCCGACCGGGTGCAGTCGGGCAAATTCGGCGCTTGCCTGATGGCTGAACCGGGCCTAGTGGCGGCTTGTGTGGCGGCCATGCGGGATAACTGCACAATACCTGTCACGGTGAAGCACCGTATCGGTATCGACCATAGGGTGTCCTTTGACGAATTATTGTCCTTTGTCGACCCGGTAGCCGACGCCGGCTGTTCGGTGTTCATTGTGCACGCGCGGAAAGCCTGCCTACAAGGTTTATCACCTCGGGAAAATCGAGAGATTCCACCGCTGAATTATCCCTTGGTTTACCGCCTGAAGCGTGAGCGACCAGACCTTGGCATTGTCATCAATGGTGGTATTCGGTCGCTGCAAGAATGCCAGCTACACTTAGAGCACGTGGATGGGGTGATGCTGGGCCGGGAGGCCTACCGGAACCCGTGGCAACTCTCACGGGTCGACGAAGTCCTGTTTGGAGACCAGGATAATCCTGTTATATCGCGCGATGCGGTCATCGGCGCACTGTTACCTTACGCTGAGCGGCAGCTGGCTGCCGGCGCGCGGCTCCACCACATTACCCGTCACATTCTCGGCCTTTACCAGGGCGTACCGGGCGCGAAACGATACCGGCGCCACTTGAGTGAGAACGCGTTTCGAGACGACGCAGGCCTTGATGTCCTGCGAGACGCCTACGCCCTGGTGAGCAACTGGAGAACAAAATGACTGTAATCATAAGCCCTTGTAATGGGCCGCGCTTTTCGCAACACTGGGAACGAATGAAGAGCGAGGGCGTTCTACCATGATTCAAGCGTTGAAATCACTGTTCGAAAACCCTGCGCGGGACTGTCCGGAGTCCGAAAGCCGCGGGCTGAACCTAGCCGCCGCCGCGCTGCTCGTTGAGACCGCGAGAGCAAACTTCCACCAAGATGACGTTGAGATTCAGAAGATGATGGAACTGCTTGCCAGCTCTCTCAAACTTGGCAAGGCAGAAGTTGAAGACCTAATGGTTGCCGCCGAAAAACGCGTAGAGGACGCAATATCCCTGTATGAGTTTACCCGGGTGATCAACGACCATTACAGTGCGGAACAGAAATTGCGCCTGGTGAGGGCGATGTGGACGGTCGCTTATGCAGACGGCAACGTGGACAAATACGAAGAGCACCTCATTCGCCAGGTATCAGAGCTCATTTACGTCCCGCACTCCGACTATATTCATAGCAAACTCAGTGTGAGGGAGGAATTCAGCCCTGCTCGAGCGCTGTCATAAGATTTTTGAAGCGCTGGCGGTTCTCTTCTGACAGATCCATCAATACCCGGTGTGCCTCAATTACTTTCTGCTTTACAATCGCCTCACTGCCCTGAATTGAGGGGATTTCTGAGATCTCTTGTGGATTGTCACAAAGCTCTTCATGCAGCTGGAACAGGCTGTCAAAGCCAACACTTTTCAATAACCGATTGATACCGGGCTCACACGAATAGATCGCCGGCTGAAAGCCGAAGCGCTCTTTCACGCGCAGTGCCAACTTAGCCAATAAGCCCAGGGTCGTGCTATCGATTCCCTCAGCTTCGCAGAGGTCCACCCAGACACTGGCAAAGTCAGGATCTTCAAACATGTGTTGGAAATAATCGTCAATGGTAGTGCACAAGGTGAGACGAACGTCGCCTACAAAGCGAATAACATAGGCGCCGTCATGACTGGCCGCAAGTATGCGCCCATCACTCATCTCGACCCAACTTCCTCAAGTATAAAGCAGCGATATCGTCCGGCGCAGCTTTTACCTGGTCCAACCCTAGCGCTTTTTCCAACGCGTCAGGGGCGCCATTGCATCGCTCAAAAACACTAAGAAAGTACTGCTCCTTTTCTATTAGATTACGTTGAGGCAGAATCTCCAAAACGCCATCCGAAAACAATGCCAGAGTAAAATGCTCCGGCAACGCTAAGTGCGCTTCGCTGTATACGGCATCTTCTAATAAGCCCACGGTGGCGCCCTCCCCCTGCAGATAACTGGCCTTGTCTCCAACAACGAGCACAGGCAGAGGGAGATGACCCGCAACACTGTAGCGGAGACTATTGCGTTCCATGTCCAATAAACCCACCACCATCGTCGCAAATTTGTCTACACCCAATCCGAGCAGCTCCCTGTTGGCACGCTTGAGCATTGCTACCGGACTCATAATGGTGTCGTCGCCACGACGCGAATAATCCGAGCGTTTTCGGGCAAAAAGGTTCTTCAATAACACCGTCGCAAACGCGGATGAACTGCCGTGGCCGGATACGTCCGCGAGAAAAAAAATAACGTGACTCTCTCCCAACGTAAAATAGTCCGTAAAATCGCCACTTAAGTACAAGGAGGGAATCATTGTATGGCTGAACTCATAACCGTTGAGCACCATCGGCGACCCAGGGAGCATGCGCATTTGCACCTGCCTGCCAGCCTGCTGGTCTTGCTCGAGCATTTTTACCGTACCCCTGAGCTCAGTATTCGCCGCCCTGAGGCTCTGCTGTGACTCCTGGAGGTCGCGCTGCAGCCGACGTTGACGCACACACCGTTCGAGCGATTTCAGTAACGCAGGCTCTTCCACTGGCCTTAGGAAAAAGTCGGCTGCCCCGAGACGCAACGCGTTCATCATGGGCTCAACCTCTGCCACCTCGGAAAACATGATAACCGGCACTTGTACATCCATCTTGCGCAATGCTTGCCGGGCATCTACCCAAGAAATATCCTGCAGCCCCAGCTCGCAAAGAATGACGTCTATGCCGCTGTCCCACCCCAGGGAGTAGCTGGCGTTGGCGACATCGGTAACGATCTGACAGTCGAAGCCATGCCCTGCCAGCATATCGGCCAGTCGTTTAGCACGTTGTGCCTGGTCATCTATAACCAGCAAATTGCCATTGGACACTGTCATAGAGGGTTTTACGTGTTCAGGCCGTGACACTACGCCCATCAGTCTAGGCAGGCAAGAATCCATGCAAGCCTTTGGCAGGATTTAACAGTTTTCTGTGATATAGACCGCATAGACCCCCCTTTGGGGTCAGAACTCCAAATAGTCTTCCTCCTCGTCGACGGAGAAGCTGTCAGCAATCTCGCCGGTAAGGAAAAACGCGCGGCGCTGCAGATACGCGGTGCGAACGAAAATGTAGCGATCGCCCGTCACAATTTCATCCGCCTTGATCAGTTGCGCTCGCAAGTCAATCGCTTCTACCGTCCAAAACAGATAGGCCCACTCCCGGTCCTCTACGAAAGACGGTAGCGACGTATAGGTGTCCACAAAATACCCCACGGTACTGCGCACGGTGCGCGGCCCGAAGACAGGCAAAACCACATAGGGTCCGCTGTCGAAGCCCCAGGTGTACAAGGTCTGGCCAAAATCCGCCGGACTGTGCTCAATGCCCATGGGCGTGGCGACATCGATCAAACCTGCGAGCCCCATGGTGCTGTTAACAAGGAAACGCCCAGCGCTCTTGGCAGCTCGATCCAGGCGGCCTTGGAGCAAGGAATTGAAGATCGAATTGAACTCGTAAACATTAGAGATAAAATTTCTAACACCGCGCTCCGCAGGATCAGGCATCACAAATTGGTAGCCACGCGCCACCGGCAACAGCAGGTGGTTATCCAGCGCAGTATTGAAAGCAAATATGCGTCGGTTTACGGGCTCCCAAGGATCGACATTTATCTGATCGTCTGCCGCTAAAGCCGGCACGACAGCCAGCACCATTAACAAGGCCAGCAAGCATCTGAAGAGGGTCATGTCACCGCGATCATGCATTTAGTAACCGAATGGTACTGCGCCTGGAGTGGAGCGTGCAAGCGTGGAGAATACCGCTCAACGGGCCTTCTGGGCCACTAGCACGTCGAGATCCAACAACGTCATCAGCTGATCACGACCAAACGCCAGTGTCCTTGCCCTCTCCATACCGACTGTATCGGCCAACTCTATGAGCAGCTCGCCCGCAGTATAGGAGGTGTTGTCCCTGAGCTGCGCGAGCAAGTGCGAAGTCAGCGCATTAAGCTCCATGAAATGCACCTCGTCTGCTCGGTTGCGATACACCACAAGATAGACCGCTTGCTCGGCTTCCTTGGGCTGGAAGCCACTGCCGATGCGGTGCACGGGGTACTCGTAAACCAGCGACCAGGCCAGTGGCGAGAGACTCACAACAGATTGCAAAATATCTTCTGTGGGCCCCGAGGTCGGCAGTGCCTCCTCCGACGTTTCGAGCGCTAACTCAACCCATTCGTAGTGCGCCAATTCGGCAATGAAAGGTGGATCAATCCCTGGTCTCAGCTGTGAACCCCGCGTCAAAAACTCGATAAATTCCTGACTGATCTCGAGAAAGTATGGGCTGTGACAACGATGCTGCTCAATAAATAGGCGGACCAGACCGTGCCAGTGGTCATCCTGATACAATGACCGTAGAACGGGAAAACCGCCGACAATGAACCCTTCGATGGTATTGTAGATCAGGTCCTGATAAATTTTCAGCCGCCGCGGTTCAACACCATCCGGCGGCGCATTATTGTTCGGATCGCGCAAAAATCGCGCCATCCTGATCTGGCCTTCTCGCATCGATTCGACTGTCACCCGTCAGCTCACCGCCTCAGAGGGCGTTAGACCGCTTAGCTGCTGTAGCGATCGCATATGCGCGACCTCTTCCAGCAGGTCGTCCAGGGGCGGCAGATTAAAATCGCGCTCTAACAAGGTGGGCACAGGGCCCATACGCTCGTAGGCCTGCGCTAACAGAGCCCAAACGGGATCGATAACAGCACTGCCATGGGTATCCACTTTCAAGTCATCCGCCTCGTTGTAGTGACCTGCAACATGGACATAACGCACACGTTCCAACGGCAGCGCGTCAATGAACTGAATCGGATCGTACCGGTGGTTGATCGAATTGACGTAGACATTGTTGACGTCTAGCAATAAATCGCAGTCGCTCTCTTCTATCACCGCTCGAATGAACTGCGCCTCCGTCAGCTCTGCGCTGGTCTGAGCGTAATAGGATGCGTTTTCCAGCACTATCCTGCGGCCAAGAATATCTTGCACCTGGCGCACGCGACCGGCAACGTAGCCGACCGCCTCACGTGTAAATGGAATCGGCAACAAATCATAAAGGTGCCCCTCGGCAGCACAATACGTCAGATGCTCGCTATATACCGACACACCCAGCTGGTTCATGAAATCACGAATTGCAACGACCAGGTCAGTATCGAGAGGGTCCGGACCGCCAATATTCAATGATAAGCCATGCAGTGCCAGAGGATAGCGCTCGGCAAGCTCGCGAAACTGCTTGCCAAAACGCCCGCCAACGCCTATCCAGTTCTCCGGCGCGGCTTCCATAAAATCGACCGCTCCCTGGTCCATAGAGAGCAGCGGACCAAGCATGGCCCGCCGCAATCCGAGCCCCGTTCCCTGGAGTGCCCGGCAGGTGTCAGTCACGACTTAGCCGCCGCACTTACCTTCGCCGCACTTACCTTCGCCGTCAGCTTTGGCTTTACCGTCAGCTTTACTTTCACCGCACTTGCCTTCGCCGCACTTGCCTTCGCCGTCAGCTTTACCCTCACCGCATTTGCCTTCGCCGCACTTGCCTTCACCTTCGCCTTTGCCTTCCCCGCACTTACCCTCTCCGCACTTACCTTCTCCGGCATGCTTGGAGAAATTGGCGAGATCGTAGCCGCCGCTGAGTTGCTGTGCGGAAAATGGGTTCACCTCTGCAGACGCTAAAGGTGCAAGTGAAGATGCCAAAAACGCTGCGCCCAGCGCAGCAGCCAGCGGTTTTTTTGATTTAGACATAGTAAAGTCCTGTGTCGTGAATTTTTGGGTGGTACGCACGCGCAATGAACGGGACTCATCAACCCTACAGTACGATTTCCTCGTCGTTACGACAGAGTACCAAAGCGTAAGTTTCAGCACACACTGCTAAAACTGGGTTTAGTGTAGGGTATTCACCAAGATTAGCGAGGGTTTTTTTCCAGCCAGGCTTCGACCAATTGCCATTGTTCAAGCAAACGCTTCGGCGAGACAGCCCGTTGCGTGCCCAAATTCTGGGCAAACAGGGAGACCCGAAATTCTTCAAGCATCCATCGATAGGTTTGAGCCTCTTCACTAAGTGCCAGCAAGCCCTCCCGTTGCTGCAACAATATCCGCAGGGGTCTTGTCAGCTCTGCCAGTAACCCCGTGTTTTTCTGGTCCTTGCGGTACTGGCCGGTAAGGCGTGCAAGCCGGTTTTTCAGCGCAACCATATACCGTGGATACTGATCAATCCATTCAGACGGAGTGTCGCGCAAGAAGGAGTTACCAAATAGAGCCGATAGCTGCATGTTAATGTCGTTTACGCTATCCGACCAAGGTCCGGCAGTACACGCGTTCAACTTCTGTCTAACTTCTATCAGTGGGCCCATGATACGGCATAAAATCTCTTCAAGTGCATGTGCGCGCTGTATAACCCGCTCTCGTCCAAGCTTCTCAAGGCGTCGGAAGTCACTCTCTGTGCGAGGCAGTTTTGCGCCACTCAACACCGTCTGTAAATAGGCAGCATCCACTAGGTCTTCCAACCGCTGGCTGCGGTCAAAGCCCGCACCTGCTAATAACAAACTATGTTCGTTGCCCCGCAGCAATTGTTTACGCAGATACCTGACCTGCTGCACACCACCAATTCGCAATAAACGCAGCACGCCCAGACGATGGGATATCTGGGCCGTATTCGGGTAGTCATATAACTCGATAGCCACCGCGTCACCACGGTCCACCAGCGCAGGATAGGTCACTATTTCAGAGTGTGCCTGACGGAAGCGCCACTCGCTGGGCAGGTCTCCCAAATCCCAACGCAGGATACCTTCCCGCGCGGGCGACTGTCGCTTGTCGGCACTCATGCTCTGCCGCGTATCGTTTCGAAAACGCTTCACCAGCGCCTCCAGGTTACGACCCTGTTCCATCAGGCTGCCTTGCGCATCCACTACACGGATATTCATGTGATAGTAGTCGTGCAGCTTGTGCAGCGACCAGTCGTCACGCCTCAAAGATATACCTCCGAGTTCGCTAAGGCGTTGTGAGAGACAGTCCAAGAGATCCACGTCGTCTGGCTCCAGATGTTGCAAAGCGCGATCCACATAATCAGGCACCGGCACAATATGTTTGCGCTTTTCTTTCGGCAAGCTTTTGACTAACTGGATACACTTTTCCCGCAGTAGGCCAGGTACAAGCCAATCAAACAGGTGACGCGGCGCTCGATTTAACAGCGCCACCGGCAGGGTAATCGAAACGCCGTCAGCAACCTGACCCGGCTCGAAACGATAACTAAGAGGTAGCCGCATGCCATCCCACACCAGTACGTCCGGGAACTGCTGGCACACGCCTGCCCCCGGATCGTGGGCAGTGATTTCTTCCCGTCGCATGTACAAGCCGCGCTCAGCAGCTGGCTCGCGCTTTAGCCAGGCACAGAGACCGCGAACGGTGCAGCAGTCCGATGGCAAGCGTTCATCGTAGAATTGAAATAGGCCCTCCTCTTGAACCAGGATATCGCGGCGCCTGGTCCGCGCTTCCAGGTTTTCCAGCGCTAACACCAAGGTGCGGTTGTGCTGCAAGAACTTTGGCTGGCGACGCAAACGACCGGGAATAAGGCCCTCACGAATCATGAGAATACGGCTTTCAATTGGGGCGATGGGGCCGTAATGCACCACCCGCTTATCCACCAAGGTCAGTCCATAGAGATTAATACGTTTAAAGGCAACCACCTGGCCTCGACGCGGGTGCCAGCGCGGCTGATAGTGATGGACTTTGAGCAATTCAGGATTGATCATTACTGCCCAAGTGGGGTCGATGGCCGCCACTTCGCGCGCAAAAACCTGGGACGTCTCAACGATCTCTGCAGCGACCAGCCACTTTGGTGAGCGCCGCGTCTGTGATGAGCTGGGGTATATCTTGAGTTTCCGTTGCCGGGTACCCAGGTACTCTCGGCCCTCTTGATGTCGCGCTATATTTCCCAGCAGCCCTGCCAACAGTGCGGTATGAATAGCCTCGTAGTCCGTCTCCTCGCCCAGAGAACGGCCCCCTTTCACATCTTGCTGCCGACAGGCTACACGCAACTGCGTATGAATATCACGCCACTCCCGCATGCGTAGGAAGGACAGAAACTCTCGCTGGCAGCGCTTGCGCAACTGATTTTGGCTCAGTGATTGACGCAACTCCTCAAAGTAACGCCAAAGATTGAGCCGAGCCAAAAAATCCGAACGCGGATGGTGAAAGCGCGCGTGCATCGCATCTGCCTGCTGCCGCCGGTCCGCCGGCCGTTCGCGTGGGTCCTGCGCAGCCAAGGCACTACTGACAATCAGAACCTCCTCGAGACACCCCCGCGATTCGGATTCCAAAATCATGCGGGCTAGACGCGGATCCACAGGCAATCGAGCCATACGACTACCCAGTCGAGTCAAACCACCGTCCGCCGTGATGGCACCCAGCTCCTGCAACAGTGTGTAACCGTCGCGCACCATACGCGCGTCCGGTGCATCGACAAAGGGAAAGTGCGCAACATCACCTAGGCGCAGTAACTGCATGCGAAGAATGACCGCGGCCAGATTGGTCCGCTGAATTTCCGGATCGGTAAATGCCGGCCGTCGCGCATAATCTGTTTCTGCATAGAGTCGGATGCACACACCCGGAGCGATCCGTCCGCAGCGTCCCCGGCGCTGGTCGGCGCTCGCCCTCGATATGGCCTCTACAGGCAGACGCTGCATTTTTGAGCGGTGACTGTAGCGACTAATCCTAGCCTGGCCTGGGTCAATCACATAGCGGATACCAGGGACAGTAAGGGACGTTTCCGCCACATTAGTAGCCAACACCGCGCGAATCCCCCGGCCACCGCGCCGCGCGTCAAACACACGGCGCTGCTCGGAATGACCTAGCCGCGCATACAGCGGGAGCACGTCCACGGCAGTCTCCAACCGCAAGACATGGGCCAACTCTCTGATCTCTCGTTCCCCAGGCAGGAATACAAGAATGTCCCCACGCGGACCAAAACGGCCCGCGTCGATATCTTTCACCAGTGACACAATGTGCGTTTCCAGTGTCGCAGCAGCATCCTCCGCCGGCAGGTAGATAGTTTCCACCGGGAAGCTACGTCCCGGTATTTCGATCACCGGCGCATCACCGAAATGCCGTGAAAAACTATCTACGTCGATCGTCGCAGAGGTCACAATCAACTTCAGATCGGGGCGCTGGGGCAAAATACGTTTCAGGTAGCCCAGCAAAAAGTCGATGTTCAGGCTGCGCTCATGGGCCTCATCAATGATCAGGGTGTCGTAACAGTCAAGCAGGCGATCCCTCTGCAGTTCAGCTAGCAAAATGCCGTCCGTCATCAACTTAATCGCAGTTGCATCTGCGAGGCGATCGCTGAAGCGCACCTGATAACCGACGCGCTCCCCTAGGCTTGAGCCCAGTTCGCTTGCAATACGTGCTGCTACAGCGCGGGCTGCAAGTCTGCGAGGCTGAGTGTGCCCGATACGCTTTTTCACACCTCGTCCCATTTCCAGGCAGATTTTGGGCAGTTGGGTAGTTTTGCCAGAACCGGTCTCGCCCGCGACAATGAGGACCTGGTGCTGCTCGATAAGCTGCGCGATGCGCTCACGACACGCAGTAATTGGTAATTCAGAGGGAAAGTGGGCAGGTGGACTAGACCCATCCCGCTTGCGTGCATCGGCTCCGGAGGGTAATTCCATCACTAGGTTGCGCCCGCCTGCCTACCGGGTGAGAAAGTGGCTATCTGAGTTAAACTGCGTGGGTCGCCACACCCAAGCAGCCAAATATATGTCAACAATCAGTAACTATACCTTCCAAGAACTAACCTTAGGTCAAACCGCTACGTATTCCAAGACAGTGGAAACGCGCGATATCGAGTTATTTGCCACGCTATCCGGTGATGTCAATCCGATACATCTAGACCCGGACTTCGCGGCTAACACTCCATTTGAGCGTTGTATTGCCCACGGGATGTTAAGCGGAGCCGTCATTTCGGCCGCCATCGCGATGCAAATGCCTGGCCCTGGCAGCATATACCGCAGGCAATCACTACGCTTTCACGCACCAGTTTTCGCCGGTGACACCATTAACGTGAAGCTTGAAATCATAGGAAAAAAGGACCAAGGTCGCATTGTCACCTTGGATTGCAAGGCTATGAATCAGCACCAGAAACTGGTGGTCAGTGGTAGCGCAGAAGTCATGGCCCCTGCCGAAAAAATGAGCCTGATCAGACCACAGGTGTCGCAAACCTAGACAGGTACTTCATGCCGGTATTTGCGCTGGCTGGATACGGACGATCTGGTATCATTTGAGCAGCAGTAACAGGAGAGTGCACCCAGGCGCACGAACGCGCCCCCAGTCGTCAGCTGTAAATAATGTTTAGCGTATCGTCCAGGCTCCACATCCACCGCCGTCGCATTGTGCGCATTTTACTCATGCCGATGATATTTTTACTGACTGACCCGAGCACTGCTCAAGATCCGGAGTCATACAAAATCCTGCGCAACCTTACCGAACAGCGACAGGCGTTGACGAAAGAATTGGAGCAATTCCAACGCACCATAAATCTTGTGCATCCAGAAAACATACCCGCAGCACAGAGCGCGAATCCCGCTGTGCGTGCACTTGCCATGGAAGCTGCTACTATCAAGCTGCGTCTCATTGAAATCACTGAGCAGGAAGTCACGTTGCTGCAACGCCAAATCACGGCGACTCGAAATAGCACTGAAAAACAACAACAGGCGGCCACCGTGGAACCGACCAGACCGCCGCAAGAGCCTGCAATAGAGAGCAAGCCCTTACGCAGTTATGTCCAAAAAGACTCGGATGCAGTGGATGCCAAAAATGTTGAGCGACTCCACGGACTGCTCGAAAACTATTATGCAGAGGCACAGGAGGCAGCCAGTATATTGCCTACTGACGACGAAATAGCTGCTCGTAAAGCCGCGGAACTGGACGCAAAGTCACTTCAACAGATACCCTACAGTGTAGACAAAGTGCGCCTGAGCGGTGCCGAGGGCAGCATGGCGCTGGCACAAATCAGCAGGCGACTTATGGACCCCATGATTCCCGAAAGCCGCAGGGATACCACGCCGATCTGCCTCATTAAAACGCACCTGTTCGATATGCTGGTGGTGAGTGAAAATCGCAGTCTGCTCCCGGTAGGGAAAAATCACTATATCGCCCGCGTGCGTCTGCAACCCGGCGACACCACCCTAAACATCCTGAAAAAGCAATGGACTTTTCGACTCCCTCAACACACTGATGCCCGCGATTTCCTCATGACGCTCTACCAACCCGCCGAAGGTGAGTGGGAGCTGCATGTGTTTGCGGTAGATGACTTGTTAGCACAAGAAAACGCGCACATACCCGCCTGGTTACCCCGTGCATTAAATCTTCGCACAAAGTCCGGATGAAGCGGGATAGTCTGCCCTGGGGGCCCTTACCAACGGCGTCTGTGAAGTGGGATCCGGAGCCACTTGCAAGGGTCCACGATGATATATATTTCTCGCGTGAAAATGGTCCGGCGGAGAGTAAGCATGTCTTTTTGGCGGGAAATGAGCTGCCCAGGCGCTTCCACCAG
>JABSPW010000068.1 GCA_013214285.1 Halioglobus sp.
TGCTTACGCGGTCATTGGTTATCCCTTGTACACAGAAAGTAGGCTCTTCAATGTGGCGGCGGTGCTGCACCGTGGACGCGTCCTTACCGAATACCGTAAACAGTGCCTGCCCAACTATCAGGTATTTGACGAAAAGCGTTATTTTACTGCCGGGGATACCGCGTCTGTTGTGGATATCGAGGGTGTCAAAGTTGGTCTTAGCATTTGCGAGGACATTTGGGAAAAAGCACCCGCGCTCCAGGCTGCCTCGGCGGGGGCCGAGATCCTTCTGAATATCAACGCGTCGCCCTTCCACCAGGGCAAGGGCAAGGAGCGTCTGGAGACTGTTGCCGCGCGCGCCCGTGAGGCTGGCTTACCCATCGTATACGTCAATCAGGTCGGGGGTCAGGACGAACTGGTATTTGACGGCGGCTCCTTTGCTATGACTGCGGCTGGAGAGCTTGCTGTGGCTGCCCCGGATTTTGAACAAGGGGAGTACTGGCTGGAATTTAATGGCAGGGTCAATGAGGTCAGCGCTAAAGGAATTGCGGTCTATCCCGGACGAGGAGAGTTGGAGACGGTCTGGCGCGCCCTGGTATTGGGCGTCAGGGACTATGTCAATAAGAACGGTTTCCCCGGCGTTGTGCTGGGTCTCTCCGGTGGTGTGGATTCCGCGCTCACTCTGGCGGTGGCGGTAGAAGCATTGGGGCCTGACCGGGTGGAGGCGGTGATGATGCCCTTCCGTTTCACCTCGCAGATGAGCATTGAGGATGCCGCTGAGCAGGCCAACCTGCTCGGCGTGGCATATAAAGTGTTGCCCATTGAGTCCATCTATGAGGCGTTTATGTCGACGCTGGTCGAGGAGTTCGCGGGAACTGAGCCGGATACTACCGAGGAAAACCTGCAGGCCCGTTGTCGTGGCGTGTTGCTGATGTCCATCTCCAATAAAAAGGGCTACCTCGTATTGACCACCGGCAACAAGAGTGAATTGGCGGTCGGGTATTCCACGCTGTACGGCGATATGGCGGGCGGTTTCGATGTGTTAAAAGACGTGCCGAAGACGCTGGTATTCGAATTGTGCCGCTACCGCAATGCACGCGGCCGTTGCATTCCGCAACGGGTCATTGACCGCCCGCCCTCAGCTGAATTGGCACCGAACCAAAAGGATGAAGACAGCCTGCCCCCGTATGAGGTACTCGATCGGATACTGGCACTGTATGTTGAGCAGGATTGCAGTGCGGAGGCTATCGTTGCAGCGGGGATCGATCGTGAACAGGTACACAAAGTCATCCGGCTGGTAGATCTGAATGAGTATAAACGGCGACAGGCGCCAATCGGTGTGCGCATTACCCAGCGAGGCTTCGGGCGCGACCGGCGCTATCCCATCACTTCCGCCTGGCGGCCGGGTGAATAAGGGGTTGCTGCATGCGGGGTCAAATCTTCGGTCGGTTGTCAAACTGCGGCGGCTGTGGTGGGTCAAACAATCCAATAGTGAGGGTGTTGATCCAGGAGCGCTGTACCCCGTCTAGAGTGTAGGTACTAACGAATTGCCCGTCCCTATCAATAGCCGGGTGCTCGGGGAAGTTCGTGGCCAGCACGGTAATGGACTCTTCGGCGAGGCCATCAAGGCCAAGGAAGATATAACCTTGCGCCATGACGGCTAATCCGTCGGCCACTGCGGGCGTGCGCTGAAAGTTTTCCACCACGTAACGACCGCGATTGACAGCGGCAAGGTAAGCGCCGCGTCTGAGATAGTAATTGGCAACATTGATCTCACTGCGCGCCAGCAAGTTGCGCAGCGCGATCATGCGAGCTTCAGCATCCGCGGTGTAAGGGCTATCTGGAAAGCGTGAGAGAAGTTGTGCAAATTCGCCAAAGGCTTCCCGGGCCTGGCTGGTGTCGCGCTGGGTGGGATCAATAGGGAGGAACCGCGAGAAAATATCTTCGTTAGCGGTGTACGCCGACAAGCCCTTCATATAATAGGCATAATCCACATTAGGATGCATCGGATGGAGGCGGATGAAACGGTCTGCTGCTTCGACCGCCGCCTCGGGTTCATAGGCGCCGTAGTGTGCATAAATAAGCTCCAGCTGCGCTTGCTCGGCATATTTGCCAAAAGGGTAGCGTGCCTCTAGCTGCTGGAGACTGCGCACCGCTAGGTCGTAATTATCATTGCGCAGGTAGCGCTGTGCCTCGTCGTAGATTTGCTGCTCACCCGCGTCTGCGCCGATATTGGGTAGCTCGTCATTGCCGGAGCAGGCCACCAGGCTCAAGGCGGCTAATAGGATAAGGATATGTCTCATGCGTCCACCAGGCTGCGGTCAGCGGGTTCGTGCTTGCAGTGTTAAACTGCCTGACGACCGATAGTTTGACCGGTATTTAACCACAGGTATGCGTTGGCATAAACAGGGATTCTGATGAGTAACAGTGTGCAGCTTGATGCGCGTGTCCCGATGGAGATGCACGGTGCTAGGTTGGACCAGGTGGCGGCTCAGCTGTTTCCCGCCTACTCTCGCTCGCGACTGCAGCGGTGGATCAAGCAGGGTGCGCTTTGCGTTGATGGCCGGCCCGGTCGTCCGCGGGACAAAGTCACCGCCGGTGCTCGTCTGCAGGTGGATGCGGCGCTGGATGCTGTGGTCGGTTGGCAGGCCCAAGATATTGCCCTCGACATCCTGCATGAGGACGAGGCGATTCTAGTCTTGAACAAGCCAGCTGGGTTGGTGGTGCATCCAGCTGCAGGGCATGCGGAGGGTACCCTGGTCAATGCGGTACTTGCGCATGTGCCCGGTGTGGAGCAGTTACCCCGGGCGGGGATCGTGCACCGGTTGGACAAGGACACCTCAGGTGTGCTGGTGATTGCCAAAACGTTGCCGGCGCATCTCGATCTTGTCGAGCAGTTGCAGGCGCGCAGTGTCAAACGCCAGTACAGCGCGGTTTGTATCGGGGCAATGACCGGCGGCGGTACGGTGGACAAACCCATCGGGCGCCACCCGCGGCAACGCAAGAAAATGGCCGTCGTTGAGAGCGGCGGCAAGCGCGCAGTGACACATTACAGGCTGGTGCAGCGCTTTGGCCACTACAGCCGCCTGGCTATCAATCTGGAGACAGGGCGTACCCACCAGATTCGTGTGCACATGGCATACCGTAAAAACCCCCTGCTGGGTGACCCGGTGTACGGTGGCCGTCCCCGCGTTCCCGCTGGTGTGACCGAGGTCTTGGTGCGCACCCTGCGCAGTTTTTCCCGACAGGCGCTGCACGCTCGTTCGCTGGGCTTCATTCATCCCGTATCCAGGCAACCACAGCGATTCGATTGTCCGTTGCCTCAGGATCTACGGGATCTGATTTCTGCTCTAGAGAAGGAAGATCCGTCACATGGCTGAGCGACCCACTTTCATTGTGCCTGTCTGGCGCGCTCCATCCAATGTGCTTGCGCTAACCACGACCCGCCTTGGCGGTAACAGTGTTGCCCCTTACGACAGCTTCAACATGGGTGATCACGTGGGAGACTGTGTGGAGTCTGTGCGTGAGAACCGGGGCCAGTTAGCGGCTGCACTGCCGCATGGGGCCGCCGTCTCCTGGCTTTCGCAGGAGCACGGTACGACGGTGGTGGAGGCCCGCGTGGGCGCCGCGCAGGCGGCAGATGCACAGTGGAGCCGGTCACCGGGGCTGGCCTGCGCTGTGCTGACTGCGGATTGCCTGCCGGTGCTGCTGTGTGCTGCCGCTGGTGATGTCGTGGCGGCAGCACATGCGGGCTGGCGCGGTTTGCAGGCCGGAGTGCTAGAGACTACAGTGTCTGCTATGGGTGTCGATCCTGGCGACGTCTTGGCGTGGCTGGGGCCGGCAATTGGTCCTTCTGCCTTCGAGGTTGGGCCAGATGTGCGTGATGCGTTCCTGGCGGCTGCGGGCCCTGGCTTGTCCGCGGCGACTGCAGACTGTTTCAGTCCCTGTCCCGCTGCACCGCAAAAGTGGTGCGCCGACCTCTACGGGCTCGCCCGAACACGCCTGCAGGGGCAGGGTGTGCATCGCATCAGCGGGGGCCAATGGTGCACTCTTGGTGAGCCGCAACGTCTTTATTCCCACCGTCGTGATGGTGTTACCGGTCGTATGGCCAGCCTCATACTGTTGCGCTAAGAGCCTAAAAGTTAGACATTTTTCCCAATTACCCCACTTGAAACAGGGCGATTTGCCCCCATCTAAATGGGCAAGAAAAACGGTTAGCCCAAGGTCGGGCTCGTCGTTGAGGAGATGACGTAATGCGAATGGATAAACTGACGAACCAGCTGCAAATGGCTTTGGCGGATGCGCAGTCGCTGGCACTGGGTAAGGACCATCAATACATCGAGCCGGTGCACTTGCTGAGTGCCCTGCTGGATCAACAGGGCGGTGCGTGCCGACCGTTGTTGCAACAGGCGGGAGGAAATGTCGGACAGTTGGCGCAGCAGACTGCTGCTGCCATTGATGCGCTGCCCCAGGTGACCGGGACGAATGGTGACGTGCAATTATCCGGCGATCTTGCGCGCGTGCTCAATGTCACGGACAAGCTGGCGCAGCAGGGTGGGGACACGTATATCTCCAGTGAGCTGGTGCTGTTGGCAATGCTGGAGAGCAAGACGCCCGCAGGGGAGTTGCTGAAGGCAAACGGTGTTCAGGCTCTAGACCTGAAAGCGGCAATTGATGCCGTGCGTGGTGGCGAAACAGTTGATGATCCGGAGGCGGAGGCGTCTCGGCAGGCGCTGGAAAAGTACACTATTGATCTGACTGAGCGAGCCGAGCAGGGCAAGCTCGACCCGGTGATTGGTCGCGACGATGAGATCCGTCGCACCATTCAGGTGTTGCAGCGGCGTACCAAGAATAACCCAGTACTCATCGGTGAACCTGGCGTGGGTAAGACCGCCATCATCGAAGGTTTGGCCCAGCGTGTGGTGAACGGAGAGGTACCCGAAAGCATGCGCGACAAGCGGGTACTGTCGCTGGATCTTGGCTCGTTGTTAGCTGGTGCCAAGTTTCGGGGTGACTTCGAAGAGCGTCTCAAAGCGGTGCTCAATGAGCTTTCCAAGCAGGAGGGTCGCATCATTCTGTTTATTGATGAGCTGCACACTCTGGTGGGTGCGGGCAAGACCGAGGGGTCCATGGACGCGGGCAATATGCTGAAACCCGCGTTGGCGCGCGGCGAATTGCACTGTGTGGGTGCCACCACGCTGAATGAGTATCGTCAGGACGTGGAAAAAGATGCGGCACTCGAGCGCCGTTTTCAGAAAGTGTTGGTGGATGAGCCGAATGAAGAAGACACCATTGCCATCTTGCGTGGATTGAAAGAGCGCTACGAGGTGCATCATGGCGTTGACATTACCGACAGCGCTATTATCGCCGCTGCGCGTCTGTCACAGCGTTACATCACCGATCGTCAGTTGCCTGACAAGGCTATCGACCTGGTTGACGAAGCTGCCAGCCGGATCCGTATGGAAATCGACTCCAAGCCGGAGGTAATGGATAAGCTCGAACGTCGGTTGATTCAGTTGAAAATTGAGCGTGAGGCGGTGAAGAAAGACTCCGATGATGCAGCGAAGAAACAGCTCGCGTTGCTGGACGAGGAAGTTGAGAGAGTCGAGCGTGAATTTTCTGATCTCGAGGAAATCTGGAAGGCAGAAAAGGCTTCCGTGCAGGGTGCCGCCCACATTAAAAGCGAACTGGAGCAGGTCAAGCAGGACCTGGAGTCAGCGAGACGCGCCGGTGATCTGACTCGTATGTCGGAGCTGCAGTATGGGCGTATTCCCGAGCTGGAGAAACAGCTGGAGCAGGCCCATGCGTCGGAGGCTGAGGATACGCAACTACTGCGTAATAAGGTCACGGACGAAGAGATTGCTGAGGTGGTGTCCCGCTGGACGGGTATTCCGGTCGCCAAAATGATGGAAGGCGATCGTGAGAAGCTGTTGCGCATGGAGGATGCCTTGCGCGAGCGCGTGGTCGGTCAGGATGAAGCCGTGACGGCCGTATCCAATGCGGTGCGACGTTCGCGAGCCGGACTCTCGGATCCGCGCCGCCCGAATGGCTCTTTTTTATTCCTCGGCCCGACGGGTGTGGGTAAGACAGAGCTTTGCAAGGCATTGGCTGAGTTCCTGTTTGACAGCGACGACGCCATGGTGCGCGTCGATATGTCGGAGTTCATGGAGAAGCACTCAGTGGCACGCCTCATCGGCGCTCCACCCGGATACGTCGGTTACGAGGAGGGCGGTTATCTGACCGAGAAGGTACGGCGCCGCCCCTATGCGCTTCTGCTGCTGGATGAGGTGGAGAAGGCGCATCCGGATGTGTTTAATATTTTGCTGCAAGTGCTCGAGGATGGGCGGCTGACGGACGGTCAAGGCCGCACCGTCGACTTTCGCAACACGGTAGTGGTGATGACGTCTAATCTCGGCTCACACCTGATCCAGGAAATGGCCAGTGACGATAACTATGAGGCGATGAAGGCAGCGGTTATGGACGTCGTCGGTACGCATTTCCGTCCGGAATTCATCAACCGAATCGATGAGTCGGTGGTATTTCATCCGCTGGACGAGGCGCAGATACGCGACATTGCAGATATCCAGCTGCGCGATCTGAAAACCCGTTTGCTGGACAGAGAGCTGACGTTGGAGCTGTCTGCTGCCTTTATGGAGCAGCTGGTTTCCGCTGGGTTTGACCCCGTGTATGGGGCGCGTCCCTTGAAGCGGGCGATACAGCAGGAGTTGGAAAACCCCCTGGCGCAGCGCTTACTGGCCGGGGCGTTTCAACCCGGTGAGACCATCGAGGTCGATTGGGCGGACGGTGCGGCACAGTTCTCGGTGAATTAAGGTCGTGCGTCAACGTAGATAGACACTGGGAAAATGGCCGAGGCACTCGGCCATGACCGCGGATGCGGCGTCTGGATCACCTCGCTCGCGTTGCAGGTCCAGCTCCAGTTGGCAGGCGGTTTTTTGCCACGGTAATGTCCGCCGCGTCTGGCGCACGTAGTGCAGAGCTTTATCGGGTAGCCCCGCGGCGTGGGAACCGATAGCCAATGTCAGGTTGCGCAAGGCACTGGAGGGCGGTTTTGTCAGATCGATCGGCAGGGCCAGGTCCCTGCGACCAGCCACCCACCCCGTTGAATCCTGGTAAAGCAATTGCCAGCGACCGGTTTCGGTTAACGCCCGACTTTTTTGGGCGCCGTCCTGGCGGGTGTTCGACCAGAGAAAGTAGTCGGCACCCGTGGACTCCATCGTGCCTATCCAGCCTGGTGAGGATTGGCTGACCCGCATATAGTCATGCCAGGTGTCGGCATCGAAAACGGTATTGGCGCGTCCATCCATGAAGACTTTGAGCTGCCCGTCGCTGCGCCAGTGCAGGTAACCTCCCCAGTTATATAGCGCGTAGACGTTGCCATGGAGCCCGTTGAGCAGCATGAAGTCGACGAGGTCTGAGGGATAGGTGTACTCGGCCACCAGGTAGTGGAAGGCTGGCGCTGATTGCAGTGGATAGGGTGCGAGGCGCAGTAGACCAGGTACCAGGAACAGCAAACCGAAGCTCCACTGCAGGGCGCGTTGCCGGATGGGGTCGAATAAAACAGCCAGTAGCGGCGTTATCAAAACGGCTAGGCTCATGCCAAATAAGGGGATGAAGCGTCGACTTGTCAACGCCATAGCGAGGGTTAACGCGGCAAGGGCGAGGCCCTCCCAGGGGATTCCAGTGCGCTCGCGTACTGCCGGCAATAGGTAGAGAGAAGCAGCGGCAGGCGCCCACATCAGTGCAAAAAACAGGGGTGATCTGATCCCGCCCGGATCAAAGGGAGAGCGCCACTCGGCCAACTGGCGATAGGGCGAGCTGCTATCGAAAGCGTATTCCAAAGGGACGAGAAAGGTGTCTAGGCCATGCGGGTTGACTGCGGCCGCCAACGCGCATAGCACGCCAGTCACTAGCGCCTCGCGCAGTGTTTGCAGACGTAGATCGTGCCATGGAAACAGTAAAATGCCTAACGCCATCAGTCCAAAAAACACGCCCCCGTGCAGATTGGCCCAGACTACGAATAGCACGATCAGAGGTCCGCGTGCCGGAGTGCGTTGTAAACACAGCGTGAGTAGTACACTGAAACCCAATAGTGTGTACAGGTGTGGGCGCAGATCGACGAAAGGAGCGCTCACGGTGGCGGCACCGCAGGCGGCGAGCAGCGCGCCGATGCCATTACCGCCAGTGCGCTGCCAGAGCGTCCATTGCAATAGGCAAAACGTTGTCACTGCGACCAGCCATTTCCAGTAGACGAGAGACGTCAGTCCGAAGGTCATGGCCCAGCTGTAATACATCACTGCTGCGAGCCACTCATGATTTGTCCAGTCACGGCCACTGACCGGGAAGGACCAGCTATCCAATAGCCAGGGTGAACCGGTCTGCAGTATTTCCCGCCCCGCTGCCAGGTGAAACCAGAGGTCAGACCCAGCCATCTCTGTATAACCCAGGGACAGGTACCAGAAAGCGCCAGCCAACAACAGTAGTATGTGCAGCATGAGCGGCGGTCTGCCCGGGCTAGGGTCTGACACGGAATACCTTGATATCGCCGACAAACATCAGGAAGTTGCCATAAACATGCCGGTGTAGCAGAAGTTCTGGCATGAAGTGGGGCAGCGTCAGGCTCAATGATTCCTCTAGCAACGGGTGTTTGCCCGCGAGGGCCTGGCGGTAGAAACGTGAGTACGCCGGGCGTGTCTTGACCAGTCGTTGCACGTTCGACACCCTTGGGCCGTTCAGTTCGTTGGCAAAGGCTGTATCGTACCAGTTCTCGCTCAGTATCAGAAAATCGGCTTGCCGCAGCCTGGACGCATCACCCAGTGCATGTTCGGGGCGGAAGAGTTGGGTGTTGCTGTGGGGCGGGTTGACGTAATAAGTGGCTAGTACCTCTGCCTCCGGGTGCTGGGCATACCACGCGCGCAGCGCCTTGCGCGGGTCGTTGTAGTGGTCGCTGAGAAGATCCCAGGCGAGAAGCGCCGGCCAAGCCAATAGTAGTGCCAGGGCCCAGGGCTTGCGCCCCAGACCTAGGGAGTGAAATCCCAGCGCTGCGAGCAGTGCGGCGGCGGGCAACAGGGGCAGGTAGTGTCGGTAGTAAGTCACCGGGGCGAGAAAAGCCATAAACAGGAGAAACGCAAGCACCGGCAGCAGGCACAGCCAGTAACGACGATTTGCGTCGTCGATTCGCAGCGCTCGAATCCCTGGCACAAGCAATAGGAAGGCAGGTAAACCCAGTCCCACCAGCAGGACGAGGGGTACATTGACCAGGTTGCGTAGCCATTTGTTCGCCCCGATGGCAGCGTAACTGCTGCCAAAGCGGCCGGTCGCACCGCCTTGGGTATAGGTCTGGATTGGCTCGAGCTGCGTGACAAGCCACAGCAGCAGGGGTACCAGGACCCAGATCACGCGCATAGCGCCTGCTGTTCGGCTCCAGGGTATGAGGGCGTAGCACACCAGTAGCGCTAGCACGACGCCCCAAACCGGCACGTCAAGGTTGGTGGCGGCGGCGAGGAAAACTGCGACGGCAAGCACCAGGCTAATGCTACGGGGTGTATCGAAACCCAGGCTAATGTAGTCCCACCAGCGGCGCGGACACAGTGCCAGCCAGGCGAACAGCGCAAACACCCAGTACTTAGTCCAGATAGCGGTCACGGTGAGCAGTGCCGCGAGGATGAAAGCGCTGTGACTGCGCTTGCGCATCGCCCAGGCGAGGGTGGCAAGGAAGGCGTAAATGAAAAATACCGACGGGGCATCCACTGTGCCTCTTTGGGACTCACTGATGTGGACACCTGAGAGCGCCAGCAGCGCTGCGGCGATCAGTGCAACGGTCGGGTACTGCGGTACCAGCTGCAAGGCGAGGATGCCGAGCGCCACGATGGTGAGTGCACCCAGCACTGCTGAATAGGTGCGTGCCAGCAGAATGTGGGCGGGTGCATGGCAGTAGGCCTTGGCCTTCGCGTGATCCCCCAGGGTGCCCTCCGGTGGAGCGTACCCGAGGGCGGTGGCGGCTATAAGTGTCTGGTGGCCGATGAAGGTCGCGTAGGGAAAGCCGCCCAGGGCCGCGCGACAAGAGCCGCCCTCGTCAAAGTTCACCAGGGTGAAACTGCCCGGCGCGTCCCAGTGCCACCCAATAACCAAGGCGCCGTAAAGCCGGGGAAGCAATGCCAGTAGGAAAAGCAGTCCCAGCAGCAACCCCGTGATAACTGGCTGCCCCTCGCCAGTGGTCTTCATGCCCAGGCAGGTCCCTGTTGTTGTTAGGACTACAGTATCGGCGACTAACAGACAAAATTAAAGAGCAGAGCTTGCGCAGCGGTTTGGGTCGCGAGGATAATTCAGTACTTAGCGTGTTTTATTTGGCCGGGGCGTCAGGGGATTGCATAAGAAAAATGACTAGCGCAAATCTGGATATCTTGGTGGTCGACGATGAGCTGCCTGCCAGGGATAGGCTGCGACGCTTGATAGGTGACGTGCCGGGGTGGGATGTGGCGGGTGTCTGTGGTTCCGGTGACAAAGCCCTGGAATTGGTGGAAACGCTAAACCCAGCGGTGGTGCTGCTGGATATCCGTATGCCCGGTATGACCGGTATTGAGGTGGCACGGCACATGGCATTGCTACCGGCACCGCCGGCAATTATTTTTGTGTCGGCTTACGATGAATATGCGATAGAAGCCTTCGATGCGCAGGCGGTCGGCTACTTGCTGAAACCCGTGCGCAGGGACAAGTTAGAGCGGGCTTTACAGCAAGCGAGTCGTTTGACAGCAGCGCAGCTATTTGATGTCACTTTGACGGACACAGTCCTACCGCGTCGTCAGAATATCGCAGTGCGCTTTCGGGACGAACTGCGTTTGATTCCCTTGAGGGGCATCCGTTTTTTTCGAGCAGACCAGAAGTATGTCACGGTGAGCCACAGTGAGGGAGAGCATTTGATCGATGAATCTTTGAAACTCCTGGCGGAAGAGTTCGCAGTGGAATTCGTGCGAATTCACCGCGCTTATCTGGTAGCGGTTGGTGCGATTGAGGCCATAGAGCGCGACGCGGATGGCAAGCATCTTGTGCGGCTTTATGATTCGGGCGAGACGCTGCCCGTCAGTCGTCGTCGCTTGGCCGCACTTAAGCAGGCATTTGAAGGCCGTACCACATAATATGCTGTCTCTGAAATCGCTCCAGCAGGAGCCAAAAAAGGAAGCGGGACTAAGGGAGTTTTTTATCCCGGACTTGTGTGCGGCGCGACCGGTGCTGCTGTCTATCTTGCTGTCTGAGCTTTTGGTGCTGGTTTATGTGTTGGCCAGTAGTGGGGTGCTCGGTTTCGACTGGGATCAATTTGCATTGTGTTCATTATTCGTACTGTGGGTGGTACTGCTCAGCAGCATGCTACTGTGTCGGAGTCGCAGAGTTCTCAGTAGCTTTAGTCTGCCGCTCGTTGCGTTATCGAGCCTTCTTTTGGTCTCGTTGGTGACGTTGGGGACAAGCCTCATAGCGCAGGTTGCGTTTTCACACGCGGCGATTATTCCTGGCGATGCCTGGTGGGTTTTGCGTAATCTCTTGGTCTCAAATGTGTTGGCGGGTATTGTGCTGCGGTACTTTTACTTACAACAACAGTTACGACTTCAGCAGGAGCTGGAGCTGGAGGCGCGACTTGATTCCCTGCGTACCCGAATTCGACCGCATTTTTTGTTCAATACATTGAATAGTATCGCTAGTCTCATTATGTCTAACCCACAAACGGCGGAGGAAGCCGTAGAAGATCTTGCAGAGCTATTCAGAGCCAGTCTGAAAGAAAGTCGGCAGACGACCACTGTACAGGATGAGATTGATTTGACGCGCATATACCTGGGTATTGAGAAGTTGCGGTTAGGTCAACGCTTACAGGTCAAGTGGGAGGTGGACGATAATGCTTTAGAGGTATCCATGCCGACCCTAGTTCTGCAGCCTCTGGTAGAGAATGCTGTTTATCATGGCATCTCCCGGCTATCCTCGGGAGGTTGCATAGAAATCAACATTGGACTGCGCAGTGAGGCGCTAGTGGCGTCGGTTGGTAACCCGTTGCCGGAGGACGGGTATGTGTCTGAGGGAAATCGCATAGGTCTCGACAATGTGCGGCAGCGATTACAGGCTATGTATGGTCCGGGTGCATCCTTGGAGGCGCGACGCTCGAAGGGCTATTTCAATATTGAAATCACCTACATGCCCCCATCTAAATTAGTGAAATAGTTCACAATCCCCTCCGGTTCACTGCCGCTCATTCCGAAAAATCGCCGTTTGTCCGGTCATGCCTTGCCTGATGTTAAGTGGGGTGTATGGTTCGGATATAACAGGAATAAATTTATAATCCTATGGAGAAAGGATGTGGGACGGGTGCCAAAGATAGCTGGTCTTCAATCCGGGGTCACAATGGTAGAGCTAATGATAGTCATCACCATTCTGGCGGTGGTGTTGGTGGTTGCGGTGCCGGGATATCAAGAAATGATTCAGAATAATCGGCAGATAAGCGAGGTTTACCTGCTGCGCTCCACTCTTGCCAATGCTCGCTCAGAAGCCCTGACCCGACGGGAGCCGGTGGTGGTGTGCCCTACTGGTGATGGTATTGCATGTGCTGACACTGACAGTTGGGGCAATGGTTATATGACATTTGTCGACAGCGATGGCGATGATGAGAATGATCTTGGTGAGGAACGTATACAGTGGGAAACTCGTGACACTTCAGTGTCGGTCGCGTTCGATAACGTAGCGCGACTTGTTCGGTTCACTCCCCGCGGTACTGCATTGGGATTTAATGGGATATTCAGATTCTGTGATGAGCGCGGTATCGAAAATGCGAAGGGACTTGTCCTCAACGCTATGGGTTCGGTTCGCGCGGCTGCAGATCCTAACGATCCTTTTACCTGGAATTGTCAATGAGCATGAGTCAGCGCAATGTCGGAAAAACGCCGCTTACGCGACAGTCTGGAATGACCATGTTGGAGGCGCTCATTGCCGGTGTGATTCTCGCAATAGGGATACTCGGTATTGTGAGTCTTTTATTGATTTCGAAGACATCGCAGCACGCTGCCATCCAGCATACGCGCGCAGTCGCCCTCGCTGATGATTTGCTTGAGCGTATCCGGAGAAATCCCTCCGGAATGGGCACCTACAACATCGGTACCGCAGCTCCGCTGGGTGGTGATTCTATTGCAAATGAACCTGCCCCCGACTGTGTGAATGCTGCCTGCTCCGCAACGCAGTTGGCCGCCCATGACCAGTGGGCGTGGGAGGAAATGCTTGACGATGCGTTCGGTGTAGAGGACGAGAACGGCAGTATTTCTAGCAGCATGCGAGGTTGTGTCTTATTCAACGCAGACACGGGCAAGACCAATACGGGTGCGGTTGCTGTCATCCTACAGTGGCAAGGCCTTCAAGAAACCGCGGACGCTGTAGCCGGCGGAACTGTGTGTGGCGGCGCCGCTAATATCGATAAACTGCGAAGGCAGGTAGTGTTACGTAGCTATGTGGTTGACGAGGCAGAACTATGAAGTTAGGGAGACAACCGAATCGGGATAATGCGACTGCCAGCGTGATGACGGGGTTTTCTTTAGTCGAATTCATGGTAGCTATGGTTTTGGGCTTCATAGTTGTGGGTGGTGCTATCTCTGTCTATTTAACGTCCAAGAATTCCTTCACTGAGGGTGAGCAAGTGGCGCAACTAGCGGATAACGCACGCTTTGCGTTGCAAGTAATGGGTAACTCGTCCCGTCACATCGGCTTTTTTGGTGGCCCCCAGGCGGGTGACCTTGAGCAAGATGCGAATTTGGGCGTCGTGTCGGGTGATTGCACCGGCGCGGGCGCTGCCTATGGAGGTGCGCCTCTGAGGGGCCTGGTTGCAGTGCGTGCCAACAGCGCAGCCGTTCTAGGTTGCATTACTGATGCAAAGCCTGATACCGATGTCCTGATAATAAAGGGCGTGATTCCAGACCCACTGTACGATTTTAATCCGGACGACCCCAACGTACCTCTTGATGGGGAGATCGATGGGCTCGATGACAAAGAGGTGTATGTAGTCGCCAATAGCGTGCGCGGTATGCTGTTCGATGGAGCAGACGCGCCTCCTAGTGTGGCGGAGGGACAGGACTATGCTTTCGGTGCAGCGTGGCGCTATCGGATGCAAATTTTTTATGTCCGTGATGGAGATGTGCCGACTCTGAGCCGCAAGGTATTGGGATGGAGTGATGATGACGGCGCTATGGCCCTGGACACGGAGGACCTGATACACGGCGTTGAAAATATACGATTCTTGTTCACTTTCGATAGCACCGGAGACAGTGTGGCCGATACCATTGCAGATGAGGCCGGTGTGACGTCAGCTAACGGCTGGGACAGAGTCACGTCTATGCAGATTTATCTTCTGCTACGGGCCGATGAAGCTGACCCAAGTTACACCAATAGTAATACGTATAACTTGGGCGGTGAGGAGTTGAGGTTTAATGATAATACGCGACGTTTGCTTTTACACCAGGAGGTCTCCCTGCGTAATCCCAGGTTGGTAATAGTGGGGGGGCCCTCATGATCGTTTCCAGGGCATGTTATCAAGAGCGCGGCGTTGCCCTAGCGACGGCCTTACTGTTTTTATTGGTGGTCACAGTGATATCTATCACTGCGGCCAATAACAGTAGCATGAGTCTGAAAATGTCGTCCAATATGCAGGACAGCTACGAGTCTTTTCAAATGGCGGAGGCAGGGATATACGGTACGCTCTCTCTGATGAGCCGATCGATCAGTCAGGACCCGTTTGATACGCGAAAGTACATTAACGGAGAACTGTCAGATCCGTGGGCTTCGGCCACACCGCATCCTTTAGTAGGATTGGCGGCTGATCCTAATAACGTCAATTTACCGATATCTGTGACCAGTTATTTCACTGGCACAAGCGACTGTCCTCCAGGATTCGATTGGAGTGTTAGTGAGTTAAGTTGCGATATGTTCCGTCTTACTTCAGAGCACAGGGAGCCCGGTAGAGCGCGAACCCGTGTTGAGCTGGGTATAGTGCGTGCGTTGCCTGCCGCAAGTGGAAAATAAATTTCAGCATTGGTGATAAATCAGGAAAGTGATCATGTGGGGTAAGCTCATGTATATCAGAATAGCCAAGCCAATTATTACTGCGCTGCTTGTGATCGGTGTGCTTATTATGGGCAGTATTTCAATGGCTTTGGCCGACGACACAGAAATATACAAGAACACGCTCGACAACACCGATGGCGAGCGACCAAAGGTGCTGATCGTATTTGACGATTCTGGCAGCATGGGCCGGTTGGTCGACCTCCAGAAACCGCCTTATGACCCCGACGCAAGCTATGATGGAGGCATACCTGATGGTCGTATTTATTGGCGTATCGATGGCGACCCGAATATTCCAGGGTCCGACAGTAGTAATTGGTTCGAGGATAGCGCCAACCGATGCGACTCATCATTTACTCCCCTTAATAATACGGGTCAATTTATCGGTCGGGCTAGGAGGTGGGTGGATTCTTACGAAATCACAGACGATTGCACACAAACCTGCCCCAGTGGGGGTGAATACAAGGATCCGGAACAGGTACCCGGTGGTTTTAGTTGTTTCGAGAATGTGCCAGTGGTCGAGGCGCAACCCAAATGGATCTATCGCGAGGAGGCGGATAGCTTTTGGTTCTGGGGGACTCGTTATTACTGTGATGACGGCTCCTTGACACTGATCAATGTCAGTGGATCGAGGGGGTGTTACGAGTCGGTCGAGTCTGAGGAACCGTTAACCGGCTGGATTTTTCGGGAGCAGGATAGCAATAATACATGCAGTGCTGGGTACACGAGGCTTGTATTCGGAACCTGGGCTTCTGAAGATGCCTGTTATGAGCAAGTGACAGACCCTGAGTTTGGAGAGGGCGCGTCCGAATGGATAGATTATGGTGACCCTGTGGAGGTCTGCAGCACAACAGCTGTTCCGGGTACGTGGCAACCTTTAGACACTGAAAACGACCCGCCTCACGTCGATTGCGCTGAGGATGTTAACTCAAATAATCCTGGTAATGGCTCTGAGGTCGGTAGTCCTGGGAATGGCTATCCACAAACTAATGTGGTTACGGGTAATGAGTACGGACCAAATCCGGATGATTCAGTGGTCTGGGGCACGCAGGGTTATACTTTTTATACGTCCCACTACCTAGACTATCTCAACGACGATAGCCTTATCGTACAGCGCACAAGGATCAGTATGGCGCAGGAAGTTGTAGGCAACATTATAGAGGCAACCCCCGGAGTCGATTTCGGACTAATGGAGTTCAACAGCCGTCAGGGCGGGCGGATCGTTCAGCGCATCATTGAAGATATGGACGAACGCACTGTGGCAGGTGATGATATTGGCGCTGGTGAAAAATCCGCGCGTGATAATTTGATCGACCTCGTCAACTCTACGACTGCCGGCGGTTACACTCCCTTGTGCGAATCTATGTGGGAGGTGCACCAGTACCTTTCCGGGGGAAGCTTGACCTTCGCTAAATCCACATCAGGTAGTGACGATCCGCTGCTGAGAGATACTCTAGCCGAATCTGGGCAAGACTACCTGTCACCTACGACAGATTGCGCTGCGATCTACATCATTTTAATGACCGATGGATTTCCTTTTGCTGATGGCAATGCCAACGACCGTGTGAAGCTTTTGGTACAAATGGAAGAAGATGAGGACTGTGGTTTTTATCCTAACGATAGTGGTGAGAATGTCGAAAACTGCCTGCCGGAGCTGACGGCATACATGGCCAGTACTGACCTGGATGGGGATGCTACCAATGCGGCCCAAGTTGCGGAAACCTACACGATCGGTTTCCTATCGCAGCAGCAACTACTCGAGGATGCCGCCACCGTAGAAAATGGTTATTACTATGCTGAGGACATCCAGGGCTTGACCGACGCTTTCACGGGAGCATTGCTGTCGATTCTCACTGATCGCACCACCTTTACCTCTCCGGCTGTTGCGGTTGATACGTTCTCTCGCACAGAGAGCAGAGATGACGTCTTTTACGCTATGTTCGAGCCATCGGCATTTGCGGACTGGTCAGGTAATATAAAGAAGCTGCGGTTGGAGATATCTGACGATGGCGCGGTTCTAGTGGATGCTGATGGTGAGCCTGCGCTGGACGCGAGTTCTGGCGAATTTCTGGAGGGTACCCGGACGTTCTGGAGCAGCGGTGATGATAGCGGTAATGTGCGCCAGGGTGGCGTCGGCGAAGTGCTAATTGAGACTGACCCCGCTAGCCGGACGGTTTTGATTGATACGGGTACGGGTAGTGACGTGCTTCAGTCGTTCAATACCACCAACGTCACCATGGAGAGTATGGGAGTCGGTTCAATAGGGCAGTTGTATTCCCTGTTTGGAGCTCAAACGGAGGATAACTTCAGTAAGCAGATTGCGTGGGGTCAGGGCTATGATGCGTTCAATCCGGACCGGGCGACGCAGGCAAGAACATGGATCCTTGGTGATATCCTGCATAGCCAGCCGCTTATTGTGAACTATGGAAGCATTAACGGACACAGTACTGAGAACCCAGACCAGCGTATTCTGGTGGGGACCAATGCAGGCTTTATCCATCAATTCGATAACGAGGACGGTAGTGAAGATTGGGCATTCATACCTAAGGAGTTGGTTCATCAGTTGGATGATAGGCGCAGAAACCAGAAGATTGATGACAATATCTACGGCATGGACTTGACCGGTGTAGCGTATACTGAGGACGTGGGGCGGGACGGCAGTCTGGACTATACGGCGGGTGATAAAGCGTGGGTATTCTTTGGTATGCGTCGCGGGGGCATATCCTATTACGCGCTAGATATCTCCAACCCCAACGCGGACCCCGTGCACAAGTGGCGCATAGGGCAGGATGTTAGTGGATTTGAGGAGATGGGGCAGACCTGGTCTGAACCGGTGGTCGCTAGGATTCCCGGTTACCGCGATTATGATGGGAAATTAAAGCCCGTTCTGATTATGGGTGCTGGCTATGACACCAATAAGGACTCCGCCGGTGTCGGCAAGGCAGACAGCGTCGGGCGTGGCATATTCATTGTTGATGCGGACGACGGTAGCCTGGTTTGGAGTGTGACCGGTCGAGGGCAGGACGATGATAAGCATCTATTCGA